>CBETCF010000137.1:0-6105 GCA_965534785.1 uncultured Psychrobacter sp. | reverse complement strand
TCACTCTGCTGCTGATTTAAGCGCTGTAGCTGTTTAGTTAGTTGACGCTCTTTGGCACTCATTGCAGTTACTGGTTGGATAAAAAAATCAATATCAATAAAGGTATCCGTGGCTTCTACGATAAACTCTATTCCTAACACGATGATATGATGCAGCTCTGCCATCGGTAAGCGCGTTGCCACATCCTTCGCGATAGTCTCAAGGTTTGGCGCTATAGCCATCCGACTTTGTTTACCCTGTTGCTGCTGACCATAGAATATCAACACATAATGTCGACCTAAGCTCTCGTACGAGTGTTGATGGATGACATAACCGGTTTGCTGCTTTTCAATGCCACGGCTCGGATGTTGATACAAAGTACGAATCAGCTGATGACGTGAGAATAAGGATTCATCCAATAATTGGCGTTGCCAAAGGCTTAGCTGGGCGGCGGATTGTGACTCTGAGAGCATCTGCGCACTAAGCTGAGCCCATAATATAGACGCTTGCCGCATTTGCTGATGATAATTCTCAATCTCAGTCCCGCCATGCTTTTGAGCCAGACTCATAGCCACTAACGAGCGGTTAGGCTCATCCTGAATACCGTATTTGATAAGTGCATTATCGATACTGATCGCTTGGGTATACAGAGCCGCGCTATTCATAAACTGCGTAACTAAGGCTTGCTCAGAATCAAAAGTAGCTTGACCACTGACAAAGGATTGTTGCAAAGCGGCCTTATGATATTGCAGTAGTCGCCACAGCTCACTAGGAGTTAGTAGAGTAGCTAATATGCTCTGCCAGTCCTGCCAACTAAACATTTGTAGTATTGAGTCAGACTCATCAGCCTCTTTATCTGTATTGCTAGCTAAATTATCTATAGCGTACTGAGCACCAAAGCTATGCCGTAAAGGTGAATTATTACTATTGCCATTTGCTAATTTTTCGCCATTTTCTGAAGCTTTTATATCTAATACAAGTACATAGGCGCAATCTATTTGCTCATTGCTATTTAGTTTTAATAGCCTTTTTTTCCATCGCAAAGCGAATTTTATAGCGGTTAGGCGCGTTGCTTCTATATCTGTTTTGCTATCGCTTGAAGAAAGAGCCGCGTTGATTTTTAGTACTTTAAGTTGGCCTAAAGGCAATTGATAACTATATTGCGCAGTGGGCTTCTCATTAGGTTTTTGCTTGATATTGTGACCATTAACCTGCGACTCATCAACTAGCAAATAATTATTCAACCACGCTACTGATTGAGAGGTATCAAAGAATTGCTCAGTAGATTCTGTCAAAATAAAGGCCTTTTATTATTAACTATTTGATATGAGTATTGTGGCTTGAGCTAATTATCTTTCTAGCTATTCGTCTACCTAGTAGTCATGCTAAACCTAAGGATAATAGCTGATATTAATAGCGGCTTTATTAGCATTTTTATAATCGCTACTTGTTATGAGCAATAGTTAACGCTATGGTAGGTTTATCCTTTATGACCTTTTGGACTCACTAGCTATTATCAAAAAAACGATAACTCTATTTTAATCACTTACTCTTAGATTGCTTATTTTATATAATAACAAGGATTGAATATCATGAAACGCTTTAATGATAAAGTCGTCATTATCACCGGTGCAGACTCAGATATTGGTCGTACTACTGCGCTCAAATTCGCTAAAGAAGAGGCTAATTGTGTGCTAGTCGGCATTAATAATGACCTTTTAGAGTATATCTACAAGGAGCTGCCACAGGATCATACTTGGATCAATACCGGTAATCATCTTACCGTAACTAGTGATGTCAATGATCCTTCACAAATTGAAAAGTTAATAGATTTTGTGCTCGAAAAATACCAGCATATCGACGTCATGGTAAATATAGATACCGAAGTTGGCATTCATCAATCCGTCATCCCAGAGTTGATAAAAACCAAAGGTAATATCGTTAATGTTACTACGCTAACAGATATACCTAGTGATTGGGATATTGATGCTTACAACACTGAAAAAGAGAGTTTTACCGCTATCACCAAAGCATTGGCATTAGAAAATGCGCCACATGGCGTACGCATTAACGCTGTGGCTGCCGGATTGGTAACTACAGATACCAGTCCAAACCCTTTTATTACTCACTGCCCATTAGGAAGAACAGCGACACCTATTGATGTTGCCGATGCTATAGTATTTTTAGCAAGTAACGATGCCTTGATGATTACTGGTGTCAACCTGCCAGTTGATGGTGGTGTCAGTGCTGCAAGTGGTCAACCGCAGTCTTAAAGCTTACGTTTAACCTTTGTATTGCTCATTAATATCCTGCAGCGGCTGTGACAGTCGCTCAGGATAAAAGGGCATAACTCCACCATACTGAGCATAAATTTTCGGTAAATCTTCTTCAATATTTCCCGTAGGATGGACTAACTCTAAAAAGCGTACTTCTTTGGTATTGTAATCAAGCGCTACTGGTAAAATAGGAACATTGGCGCCTACTGCCAAATAATAAAACCCCGTTTTCCAGTTTTCAGTATAATTACGAGTGCCTTCAGGAGCTAACCCCAAAAATAGCGGTTGCCCACTTTTGAACTTATCAATACTGGCTTGCAATACTGAACCCTTCACTTCACGATTGATCGGAATAATACCCATCCATTTCAATAATTGCGCCAGCACCGGTACTTTAAATAAAGTATGCTTGCCCATAATACTGATATTCAAATCAAGTGAAAATAAGCTAGGTATAGCGTAAACACCATCAACATTTGAAGTATGAGGAATCGCTAACACTACCGCTTGCGGGATATTCGGGATAGCTCCTACGGTTCGCCAGCCAGCCGCTTTCATTAGCCAAGAGCTTATAGTAGGAGCAAACTTACCGCCACGCTTAGGGATCAAATCGCCCAAATCCTTTCTATGCAAACTAGGCAATACTTTAGAGCGAATGCGGTCAGCGGCTTTAGATTTTGCGTTGTTTTTTGACTTTAAAGACATAATAGCGCTACAAAAAATGGAATTAGCTCATCATATCATTATCTTATAGTCACAAAATTAATTTTTATAGGCCTTTCTTTAATGTCTTACGCAAACCCTTCTCTGTAATGTAAAAAGGGATAACTCTTCAACGAATTATCCCTTTTCCCCAATATTTATTATCATGCTATTTGCAATGGACTCTGAGCTTATAAAGTAATGTCAGCCAAATTACCTTTATTCTCAAGCCAAGACTTACGATCAGCAGAGCGTTTTTTGGCTAGTAGCATATCCATGACGCTATTAGTCAATACCATATCATCCATATCCAACTGCACTAGCCGTCTAGTATCACGGTTCATAGTGGTTTCGCGCAATTGCTCCGCACTCATCTCACCTAGGCCTTTAAAGCGCGTAATCTGCGCTTTTTTATTACCGGGAACATTGGATAAAATGTGCTCAAGCTCAGGCTCATCAAGTGCATAATGTACTTCACGACCGACATCGACGCGATATAACGGTGGCATAGCGACAAATAGATGTCCGGCATCAACCAATGCTGGGAAATGCTTGACGAATAAGGCGCAAATCAAAGTCGCAATATGTAAACCATCAGAGTCCGCATCAGCTAAGATGCAGATCTTATCGTAGCGCAGCTCAGAGAGATCATCAGAGGCAGGATCCACACCGATGGCAATGGCGATATCGTGAATTTCTTGACTTGATAACACCGTATCGGAGGACACTTCCCAAGTGTTTAAGATCTTACCACGCAGTGGTAAGATCGCTTGATAATGACGATCGCGAGCTTGCTTGGCAGATCCACCAGCTGAGTCACCTTCTACTAAGAAAAGCTCAGCACCATCACGTAAATCCCCACGGCAGTCGGCAAGCTTACCCGGCAGAGCTGGACCTTGGGTAATCTTCTTACGAGCGACTTTTTTAGCGGATTTAAGACGACTACCAGCTTTATTAATCGCTAATTCGGCAATTTGTGCGCCTAAATCAGCGTGCTGATTGAGCCACAAGCTAAAGGCATCTTTAGCCAAAGCTTGCACTGCGCCTGCCGCTTCACGACTCGACAAACGCTCTTTGGTTTGACCTGAAAACTGCGGCTCTGAGAATTTCAAAGATAGGATATAGTTAATCCCATCCCACACATCTTCGCCCGTTAACTTGACGTTACGCGGCAATAAATTATGAATCTCACAAAACTCACGCAGCGCTTCTAAAATGCCCGTACGTAAGCCATTAACATGTGTACCACCTTGCGCTGTTGGAATTAGATTGACATAACTTTCTTGAATAGGCGTACCGCCTTCTGGCAACCAAGATAAAGCAAAAGTAATCCCAGCACGCTCGCCTTTTTTAGCCTCATAATTATAATAAAATGGCTCTGGTGGTAAAGTCTCAAGACCGTCTAGCTGTTCAGTCAGATATTCAACGACACCATCGGTAAATTGCCAAACGACCTTTTCATTATTAATACTATCGGTAAATTCAATAGTCAGGCCAGCCGCCAACACCGCTTTGGCCTTTAAATTGTGCTTGAGCTGTTTAATATTGAACTTAGGGGTATCAAAGAAGCTTCCATCCGCCCAAAAACGTACTCTAGTACCGCGTTTACGTTTATTAGGACTAACTGATTCAACTAACCCTGTTACTGGAGCTCCATTCTCTAGCGCCATATCGAACTGAGTAGCATCACGCCATACGGTGACTTCTATACGAGTTGAAAGCGCATTAACGACAGAGATACCAACGCCATGTAAGCCACCAGAAACCTGATAGTTAGAGGTCGAAAACTTACCACCGGCATGTAAACGAGTCAGAATCAATTCAATACCCGTCTGCCCAAACTCAGGATGAATATCGGTAGGCATACCACGACCATCATCTTCTACTGATAACGAACCATCTTCATGCAGCTGAACTTTAATAATCTTGGCATAACCAGCCAATGCCTCATCGACTGAGTTATCAATAACTTCTTGCGCCAAATGATTGGGGCGCGTGGTATCAGTATACATACCCGGACGACGACGAACGGGCTCTAATCCTTCTAAAACTTCTAACGATTGCGCATTATATTGACTCACAAATGCTTTCCTTAATATCTACAAACTATAAATTCTATGTCCCTATTATAACCAAAAACAGCGCGCTAAAGGCCGATAGTTATAAGCCTTACGTCATATAATGTCGTTTAATTTTTTGACTTCAATTCTCGTATTTAAAGCTAATTTTTTATCATTTTTATAATGAAAGCTGCTCTACTAATTCAATAACTTTGGGTAGATGCTCAGCGAAGTCAGTGAAGCGATGATCGCCACCATCTTGCAAAATAACTGTAGCGCCTTGCTCACTATAAAAATTGGCAGAAAGAGTGGCATTGAGTAATTCATCGCCCTCTTTTATTAGCGCTGCTACTTTACTTGGATTAGCTACTGATGATAACTGATGCTCAGCGAACCATTGCAAATCTGCCTGAGTAATCGACCAACCACCCGAAGTGGTATAAAGCACCTGTTGCTTTGCTAACTCATTATTGGCAGCATTATCATCCAAATTAGACTGGTTAGAAAAACGCTGCAAGGTGACATGTGGCTGAGTACTAGGATTCAACAATAACGCCCCACAGCCGGTATGATTACTTACCAAAGTAGAGAAATAGCCGCCCAAAGAACTGCCGATTAATACTGTTTTGGCATCTTTGCTCAATTCAGTAACTAAATCCGTTAAATAGCTAAAAACTTGCTCAGGCGCTTGATTCAAATCGGGACGATGGACTTCTATATTTGGAAAGTTATCTTGGCAATAGCTTTCTAACAACAGGCCTTTCATAGAGTTAGCATCGCTATCTAAGCCATGGACGTACACAATATTCATATGCAATCTCATCTTTGTAATTGGTTATACTATAAAAATTAGCAGATAGTGAGCATAACATCAGTTATATAGTGATAGTAGTGCTAAAAAAGCCAATACATAGTCGATTTAGCTTCGGGTGAATGCTTTATCTAAATATCTATTTTAACCAAATAACAATCAGACAAGGAGAAGTCATGAGCCAGCAGATTGAACTGTTTGACATCGATAATCCTTGTATTGGGGTTTGCACGAGTAATAAAAAAGGCTATTGCTTCGGCTGTCTGCGCAGTCGTAC
>CBETCF010000136.1:0-6112 GCA_965534785.1 uncultured Psychrobacter sp. | reverse complement strand
GCTGTTAATGTAGTGAGACCTATCTCTATTTGCTATATTTTTAGACGCTTTAGATGAGCCTTAAACAAAACTTAATTCAATAAAAAAGGCGCAGTGCGACTAGTGTTGGACTTAGCAACTTGCTTAGGAGTTCCTTGCGCCACTACCATGCCGCCCTTATCTCCAGCGCCAGGACCCATATCTATAAGCCAATCGCTATTACTCGCGACTTGCATATCATGCTCAACCATAATGACCGTATTGCCTGCATCAACTAAACCGTTTAATTGCGTCATTAGCTTAGTGACATCTGCCGGATGCAAACCAGTGGTTGGCTCATCTAATATATAAAGCGTCTCGCCGCTTTGGGTACGTTGCAGTTCAGTGGCAAGCTTGATACGTTGCGCCTCCCCACCTGACAGCTCAGTAGCCGGTTGACCTAAACGTAAGTAGCCTAACCCAACTTGCAATAACGCGTCCAATGCTCGCAGTACAGGTGCTTCATCACTAAAGAATTCAGCAGCTTTTTCCACGGTTAAATCTAATACTTCTGCAATATTTTTATCTTTATAGTTGACGGCAAGCGTTTCTTGGTCATAGCGTTGACCGTGACAGACTTGGCATGGCGCGTAGACACTCGGCAAAAACAATAGCTCAACGCTGACAAAGCCTAGACCTTCACAATTAGGGCAACGACCTTTGACGGTATTAAAGGAGAAACGTCCGGCGTTAAAGCCTTGCTCTTTTGCCGCTGGCGTTTGCGCAAACAGTTTACGGACATGATCGAATAGCCCCGTATAAGTCGCTAGGTTTGAGCGCGGTGTGCGTCCGATTGCTTTTTGGTCGATAGTCACTAACCGTTTGATATTTTCCATGCCAGCGACAATCTGACCATTAGTAGTCGTTTCGAACTCTTGCTCAAGTAAATCGGCCTCGCCTGTTGGTGCCTCAATAGCTATCTTCTGACCTAATGCTTCTTGCATTAGCTCGACTAGTGCTTGACTGACTAGGCTTGATTTACCCGAGCCTGATACACCAGTGACACAAGTCATAATCCCTAGCGGAAATTCAATGTCTAACCCGTTTACATTATTACGCTGAACGTCTGTGAACTTTAGCCAAGCGGTTGGCTGGCGAGTCTCTCGTGAGGATGAATTAATGTTTTTGCTATTAAACAAATACTGCGCCGTATGCGATTTAGTAATCTTGCGCAGACCCTCAGTAGGCCCGCTATAAATTACCTCGCCGCCATGCGTGCCAGCCTCTGGCCCGACATCAACTACCCAATCGGCATGACGGATGACACTGACATCGTGCTCAACGACGAATACTGAGTTACCAGCGGCTATTAGCTCGTCTAGAGCACCTAACAGTGCTTGAGTATCGGCAGGATGCAGGCCTGCGGATGGCTCATCAAGTACATAGACCACGCCGAACAGTTGCGAACGAATTTGGGTAGCTAATCTAAGGCGTTGTAGCTCCCCTGGAGATAAAGTCGGTGTGGTACGCTCTAATGATAAATAGCCTAAACCTAAGCGCGTCAAAGCTTCTACGCGCGCTAAAATATCGCTAGCAATACGCTGAGCGACGATCGCTTTTTCACGATTGGCGGTGTCGCTAGTAGGTTTGCTTTTAGCCGTCTTTTTAAGCTTAGCGGCAAGCTCGGTTAAAGTCAGTTGTGATAACTCGCCAATATCGAAACCTGCAAATTTGACCGATAGCGACTCTTTCTTAAGCTTTTTGCCATGACATTCGGGACACTCGGAGATTTGCATAAACTGCGAAACGCGTTTTTTGGTCAGTGCGCTTTGGGTATTCGCAAATGAATGTAAAATAAAGTTCTTAGCGCTAGTAAAAGTCCCCATATAATTGGGCTTTTCACCTTTTTCAATCGCCTCGCGCGTCTGCTCGATATTGTATTCAGGATAAACGGGAACGGTTGGCGTCTCGTCAGTATACAAGATCCAATCACGCGTCTTCTTAGGCAGTGTATGCCACGGGACATCGATATCATGACCTAGAGTGGTTAAGATACGGCTTAGGTTCTGTCCTTGCCAAGCACCGGGCCATGAGGCAATCGCGCGCTCACGAATTGTCTTAGTAGCGTCAGGTACCATCAGCTCTTCAGTGACTTCAAATACTCGGCCTATTCCAGAGCAAGTCGGGCAAGCACCTTCAGGCGTATTGGGTGAAAAGGCATCAGCATAGAGCATCTCTTGCCCGACAGGATAATCTCCTGCCCGCGAATAAAGCATCCGCAAGCCGTTAGAAATAGTGGTCACGCTAGCGACCGACGAGCGTACTGAAGGCGTACCACGCTGCTGTTGCAAAGCCACCGCTGGTGGTAGTCCTTCTATCGCATCGACATCAGGCTCATCAACTTGGTCAATGAGACGTCTGGCATAAGGCGAAACTGAATCTAGATAGCGGCGCTGCGATTCGGCGAATAAAGTGCCAAAAGCTAGTGACGATTTCCCTGATCCTGAGATACCAGTGAACACCACCAAGGCATTACGTGGCAGATCAACATCGACGTTCTTTAAGTTATGGACGCGCGCGCCTCGGACTTGGATTTGGTTATTAGTATCGATCAAGTGGTTATTTTTTTTAGAACTCGTTTTAGGGTCGGTTTTATTATTATTGTTTTTAGAAGTCATAGCGTATCCTGTTGAGACTTTATTTTGCAATTATTCTAACAGCTACTATGAGTAGTTCGGTCTGGGCTTACGTATTACTAGCATAGAGAGACAAAACAATAACTTTAGAGAAATTTGCTTATCTAAAAATAGAAGGTTCACTGATCGAACTGATAAAAAAATTTCCAGATACCAAAGTCTCGAAATATCTGCGCTTAATCATCTTAATAAATAGCGATGAGTTTATGGATTAGTTGGGTAATTATTTATGTAAGTATATGACATAGATATAGCTCATATTATGTTAGCTCTAATTCATTAAGCCATCTCTTGACTTTTATTTTGTTGTTGTTGCCGATATTCACTCGGCGACATCTCATAAACTCGTTTAAAAGCTTGGCTAAAGGTTGAGTTTGATGAGTAGCCGACCATCTCACCGATCTGGGCGATACTGCTTTGTTGTAGCCTTAAATGACGGGCAGCAAGACGTAGACGGTAGTCAGTCAAGTAAGTCAATGGCGGTACCCCAACGACGTTCTTGAATCGCTGAGTAAAGCTTGAACGCGACATTCCAGCCTCTTTAGCTAGATTATGAGTCGTCCAACTCACATCCGGTTCTTTATGCATTGCCGCTAGCGCTTTTGATAAGTGTGGATCTATCATTACCGTTAGCCAGTTATCTGTCGCTTCAGATAAGTTTTCGATGTAAGTACGCAAACACTCAATCATCACGATACTGGCCCACAAATTAATCATCGCCAGCTTCCCCAGTCGATCAAATTTAGACTCTATCACCATAAAATTAACCGCTTTTTCAAGTGCTTGAAATCGCCCCGCGTTCATATCCTGATGTTCAGGCAATATAGGGGGTAATGCTGATATTAGCGGTTGCAGTAAATCTTTATCATATTGACACTCAATCAATATCAATTGTACATTCAATAAGCTGTTCTCAGTGAGATCAATAGTACCTTGATCATAATCAGATAGGTTGGTATTCAGGGGTTGAGCATTGCTTCCGTGATGATTTAGGGCGTGACAAACATGTCTTTCAGCATTTGAAACCATGATAATGTCACCAGCATGCGCTATTCGTGATACCCCTTTGACATTAATACACAAGCTACTAGACTGCACCAAATAAAAATATACTACATCTTTTGTATTAGTTATTGAGTAAGCCCAATCACCCGAGGTTTTTAGACTGAAATACCGAGTTTCAGTTAAGTGCTGCGTTTGCTGCAATAGTGTACTAAGTGCATCCATACATTTTGTCCCTAATTTTATTCTTATAATAGACTATTGTTTATGATGCTAATACGAAGTTTCGAAATACTTAAGGGCAAAGCTATAGTTATTACTTGTATTTTTTTAGTTAGAATCAAGAAGCACGACCCTATCCTCTTACGCTCTTAGCTACCGTACGCTAATTACTTGTAAAGCTTTGTTGTAATAGAGAACCATTATTTCCTAGCTTTAAATTCACAATAATTTGTCTTTATTGCTCATCATCATTTAGTTTTAGTCTATAACTGAATATCTAGTTTGCTGAATGCTAGTATTTAGCGCATATTTAAGTTAAGAATTATTTAACAAATAAACAAATTTTTTTAAATAATAGATTCAAGAAAATTATTTAAATCAAAATAATATTAATAATTTAAATTGGGATCACTATGATGAATAATGAGCTGATAGGTAGTCATTTAACTCGTCTTCTTTTAAAACAACAAGAGAGGCCAATTTGGTGTTCTGTATCTGACAACAGCGACGAAGAAGCAATGCAGGACTTAATAGGCCACGACTTTACGTTATTTATTAACTCATATAAAGAAGGCAAGTTCTATTGCACAGGTGGCATGCAATGGTCGTTTGCGGTACCCATCAAGATAGTTGCTGCGACGCAAAACTAGTGAACTTGCGGTAAAAACAGGAGTGTATTATGAATAACCATTTAAACTTATCAGATTATGAGCTCAGCTTGGTTAGCGATGGCTTACAGATTATGATGATAGAGAATGCAAAAAATAGTAATGAGGTCACAGAACAAAAGGCCCAGAAGCAGTATGAAAAATTTGGCCTAGAACTGTTTACTCTATTATCAAAAATCAAGATATTTGATAAAAATATAGGCTTATCAGTGCATGAGTTACAACTAATGAAGAATGGTCTAATGTTCCTAGCTGATTATATTTATCAAAAAAGCTTAAAGAAAATAAGCAAAGATAAAATAAAGCATTATGAAGAATGTAATTTACAGTTTATAAAAATACGAGGCAAAATTAATCGAATGGAAGCTTATGTAGGGTGTTGAATAATAATAAATTTTAGTAACAGCCCAAGGAATGAGCTTTTTTATAAAATATTTGAGATTTTACCCCACTACTATATGTCCACTAAGTACTAACAGGCTTTCTTCTACTTTTAAGTCCTATCTTCACGTTTGCCAGTATCAGTCCGAATAAGATCAATACCATCGCTAGCATTTTCCACCATGTCAGCACTTCCCCTGTGAATAACACTGAGGCCGCCATACCGAATACAGGCACCAGTAAGGCAAACGGCATAACTTTGGAGGCGGTGTTTTGTGCCAGTAGATGCGCCCACAGTCCAAAGCCAATTAGCGTTGACACATAAACGATAAACCCAAGGGATAACCAAGATTTAGAGGAGGCCTGCGTAAAGGTCGCAAGTGTCCATGCCTCAGTTTCAAATATGACTGAAGATAATGTTAATATCACGCAAGCTATCAGACCACCCCATACTACTAAGGCTAATGCCGACAGTGCCGATGATTTATTTGAGGATTGGTCCTTGCTATTAGTAGGCGAAACCATAGAGATATTAGTGCCCTGCTGCGTTGCTTTTATAGTAGCTTGCTTTGAAGCCTGCTTAGAAGCAATGTTGCCAAAGCTCCAGCCTATTGCCGCAATCAAGATGCAAATAAAGCCCACCAAAGGCATATCGCCGCCAAGGTTCAATGCAATTACCCCTAACCCTAACAAACCAACTATCATCCCAACGATTTGCTTACGACTTACCGGCTCGCCCAAGATTAAAAAGGCTAGCAATACGGTGATAAAAATCTGCATTTGCAATAACAGCGCTGTTAATCCTGCCGATGCACCCAAATGCATGGCGGTAAATACAAAGGCATATTGCAGTACAAAAGTACCAATCGCATAGACAAATAAGGTGCGGTTAAAGGTAGGCGGTTTAAGGAATAATACTAGCGGTATAGCAGTGAAGAAGAAACGCATAGCAGTCAGCATCAGTGGTGGAAAGCTCTCAAGTGCCCATGCAATATAAGTGAAGTTTACGCCCCAAATAAAGGCAACCAATATGGCTAGAGTGATGTGGATTGGGGTCATGGAATTGTCCTAGATGATCATTCTTTATTATTGCTTGATGGTTGTTATTATTCTTATAAGCACTGAGAGGTTAGTTATAGTTAGTTTTACCCAGATGCCAGTGCTTCGAAACATCTTAGACTAAAT
>CBETCF010000135.1:0-6114 GCA_965534785.1 uncultured Psychrobacter sp. | reverse complement strand
ACGTTGGTGGTTTCTTCAGCGTACATAATGTCTGTTAATTCCTTTGGTCATGCCAAGTTTACGGGATAAAAAAGGGACAATAAAAATCAGCTACAATGTCTAGCATCATAGCATAAATCCAATAAAATTTTGCGACGCTTTACTAGGCCATACTTTGTTTTTCGATAATAGGCTTAGAGACGGTATTTTCAAGCTCAACCTTAGTTTTGAACCGAGTTAAACGCAGCGCATTCATTAATACGGAGATGGAACTAAGCGCCATAGCTGCTGCCGCTATCATCGGGTTTAAGAAACCAAAGGCCGCTAATGGAATACCTAAGCAGTTATAAATAAAGGCAAAAAATAGATTTTGCTTGATATTGCGTAAAGTTGCATTAGCAATCTTTTGTGCCGCATCAATGTGCATAAGCGACTCACCCATCAAGCGCGCAGAAGCACTATGCTGTGCCACATCGGTGCCTTCAAACATTGCAAAGCTAGCATCAGCGGTCGCCATCGCTGGGGCGTCGTTGACACCATCACCTGCCATTGCCACTTTATGACCTGCGGTTTGTAACTTAGCAATTTGACTGGCTTTATCGCGAGGACTCATCCGTCCATACGCCTGCTCTATACCCAACTGCCAAGCCACATGATCAACCACCGATTGCTTATCGCCACTCATCAAAATGACCTTGAGACCGGCCTCTTGTAATGCAGCAATCGCTTGCGGAGTATCAGCCTTTAGATCATCTGCTAAGGCGAAGGCACCAAGCGGCTCATCATTAATACTAACCGCTACCGTACTAGCAATTTTCCAGACTTTGGGCATTAGTCTTGGGAAGGTCAAATTAGCAAACTCTGCGGTGCCGACTTTTACTAGACCTAAACCTTCGATATTGGCTTGAACACCAGCGCCTTTGACCACGCTAATATCAGATACTGGCAGAAGCTCCAACTGGCGCGCACTCGCAGCGTTAACCATAGCCGTAGCTAACGGGTGGCTAGCATGAGCCTCTAAGCTAGCAGTGATTTGCAACACATCATCAACGGCTAATGACCTATCGACCATCAGTTGATCGACGATAGCTGGCTTACCAATGGTTAAGGTACCGGTTTTATCAAGCACTACGGTATCGATATTACCAGCCGCTTCCAAACTTTGCGCGTCCTTGAACCAAACACCATGACGAGCAGCCACACCCATGCCAGCCATGATAGCTGCTGGCGTTGCCAAACCTAAGGCGCAAGGACAAGCAATCACTAGCACAGAAACGGCATGCATCAAAGCGGTATCGACCATTCCGGTGACCCACCAAGTGATCGCAAAAGTGATGATAGCGATAGCCACCACGACAGGTACAAAGACAGCCGTTACTCTATCAGCAAGACGAGCCAAATCAGCTTTTGAGCCTTGGGCATCACTAAGGGCTTGTACCATATCGCCAAGCTTAGTATCGCTACCTTTGGCACTAACTCGATATAACAAACTGCCATTTTCGACCAAAGCCCCTGCTAATAGCTCGTTACCTACTTCTTTTTTTAGCGGTATCGATTCGCCCGTCAGGTGACTCTCAACACACCAACCACTACCATCGATTACAGTACCGTCAGTAGCAACTCGGCTTCCTTGCTTGGCACGCAATATATCCCCAATCTGTACTTGTTGTAGCGCTGCATTAACGAAGCTACCATCTGGCTGCTGCAACTCCACTTCATCTGGAGTCAATGACAATAATAAATCAATACTATTTAGGCTATGTTTTTTGGTACGCTCTTCAAGATATTTACCAGTGCGCACAAAGGCAATAACCATCACCCCAGCTTCGAAATAAACACCCAAAGCCTCAGCACCATGACCGCCAGTATGAGCACTTTGTAATAGACTACCTAGCGTACCATCGCCATGCGTTAGCCATAGATAAGTTGAATAGCCCCAAATAGCTAAGGTGCCGATGACCACTAGTACATCCATATTAGCTAGACCGCCTTTGATGGACGCCCAAGCGCTACTATAAAATGGCAAAGCTAAGCCAAACTGCACAATGGTAGCGAGAATAAACTGAATCCAAACCGGTGGCATCCAAGCCATACCTTGCCCGATAAGCATACCAGCCATACCCACTAAAAAAGGCAGTAGACATATCCAAAGTGCTATTAGCCGCCAAGGCCACTGGGTCGCGGTATCTTCATCAGTCTTGGCAAATAAGCTATCAGCGGCCTGCAAATTGGCTACAAAGCCAGTCTTATTGACCCATTCGGTAATTTGTTCAGGCGTGGCCTGCGCCGGATTATAATCGACATTGGCGGTCTCGCCAGCAAAATTGACACTGACTTCGTAGACTTCTGACTTCTTATTCAATACCTTCTCAATCCTTGAGGCACAGGCCTGACAAGTCATACCCTCAATCGCCAGTTGCAAATGCGCGCGTTCCGGCTGCAATGGCGTATTAGCTTGAATCTCGGTATCTACTTCATAAGAAGTGTCAGTAGCCGTTGAGGTGGAGTTAGTCATAAAGGCAGCTCTTTTAAGGATAATTAAAGGATAAGTATATTGTAGTTATTACTATAAGATTAGGCTACAACGACTATTTTCAAGTGATTTTAGGTCAGTAATAAGACCCAACAGCTTATAATAAGCTACTTATGCGTGGTAAAAAGTCCACTTATAAAAAAACCAGCCATATTAAATAGCTGGTTATTGGCATAAGACTAAATGCTCAACTTATGAATTAGCGACAGTAGCATCGAAGCCTGCATCATCGATAGCAGCAGCAATGATTTCAGCACTGGTTTTGCTGTCGTCAAAAGTCACAGTCGCCTGATTGTCTGCAAGCTCAATACTGATGTTCTCTAAACCGTCAATATCGGCCGTAGCCGTATGCACGCTTGCTACACAACCTCCGCAAGTCATGCCATCAATTTTAACAATACGAGTTTGGTTAGCCATTATAGACCCCTTATTTTAGTTGGTTCAATCAGTTTAATAGTAAAAATAGCGTTATAAAAATATCTTTTCTAAGAGCCATTAGTACTAGCAATCATTACTGCCTCAATTAGCCCTCATTGCGCGGGTTTTGTGGCGAATCGATTGGAAAAGGTTGTGTGACATAGTCAACCATACTGATAGCGGCCGTAAAAGCGTGAATGCTAGTATCAGTATCCTCGTAGCGAATTAGCGCAATATTGGTTGCTGCATCAAGCTCAATAGCGGTAACGCCATTAATATTTTTGAGAGCAGTCATCACACTATCAAGTCCTTCTGCATCATCGATATTTTCAATACTTACCTGTGCTACTTGTATAGCCATAACCCTAGCCTCTCAAATCGTTAAATAATGGATAAACGTGCTACTCAGTATCTAACACTTTAAAACCTTTGACTAGCTCATCTATCTGCTTGAGCTGCTGCAAAAAGGGCTCTAATTGACTCATTCTTAGCGCACAAGGACCGTCACACTTTGCCGTTTCCGGACTAGGATGAGCTTCCAAGAATAACCCAGCAAGACCCGTTGCCATTCCAGCGCGAGCTAAAGTGGTAATCTGCTCACGGCGACCGCCAGCACTATCACTACGCGCACCTGGCTGCTGTAAGCTATGAGTGACATCGAAGAATACTGGCACATCCATCTGTTTCATGGTATCAAAACCAAGCATATCAACGACTAAGTTATTGTAGCCAAAAGCGCTGCCCCGCTCACAAAGAATCAGCTTATCATTACCTGCCTCTAAGCACTTATTCATGATATGGCGCATCTCGTGAGGTGCGAGAAACTGCGCTTTTTTGATATTAATAATAGCGCCCGTTTTTGCCATTGCTTCGACTAGGTCAGTTTGACGGGATAAGAAAGCTGGCAGTTGAATAATATCCGCTACTTCAGCGACAGGCTGCGCTTGGTATGGCTCGTGCACGTCAGTGATAATCGGTACTTGATACCTCTCTTTGATTTGTCCGAGCCAATCAACGCCTTGCTCTAATCCAGGACCCCGGAATGATGACAGGCTTGAGCGATTGGCTTTATCGAAGCTAGCCTTGAAGACATAGCCGATGCCTAAGCGCTCGCAAATATCGATATATTGCTCAGCGATCTCGAACGCTAGCTCTTTTGACTCTAAGACGTTCATACCGCCGAATAATACGAAAGGCTGATCATTACCGATATTGATAGTATTATTGTTAGGCGTATTAAGCTGAATATGTGATTGCGCGGTTAATAAATTATCCATAACTTCATTGCTCTCTTTATTTTTATTACTTCTATTTATAACCCACTCTCAACTAATATAAGTTTGGCGTAGGCTGTGGCTTTAGCCCAGCATTTTGCTTTTGCAAAGTTACCATGCTGGGCTAAAGCCACAGCCTACGATCGTTCTTGTTAAGTTAAGAGTCGTATTATTTATAATAGAACCATTGTAACTGATAGCTCAATTAATAAAAGTATACAAGCGTAATTAGAGCGTATTTGTGAATGTTGGAACGCTCTATAGTGGTGCAAACATCCTCATAAAAAAATCAAAAAAAAGAGCAATCCGAAGATCACTCTTATTTATAACTATAAAGCGCTTGTACCCTAATAGTTATTTACTCTCACTGTATTTATTGGCAGCGTTAACAAAGCTATTAAATAACGGATGACCACCACGTGGCGAGCTAGTAAATTCAGGATGGAACTGTACCGCGATAAACCAAGGATGATCGTTGATTTCAACCGCTTCAACTAAATGCTGCTTAGCTGAATAACCTGAGATACTCATACCGGCGGCTTGTAGTGGCTCGATATAGCGATTATTCATCTCATAGCGATGACGATGGCGCTCAGTGATAGTGTTAGCACCATAAATTTGGCTAAGCTTGCTACCAGCGACTAGATCCGCTTGCTGTGCTCCTAAGCGCATAGTGCCGCCAAGGTCAGAGTCATCAGTACGAATCTGTAACTCACCGCGCTCATCTAACCATTCAGTAATTAGGCCAATGATCGGCTCAGCACTTTTGCGATCAAACTCAGAGGAGTTAGCGTCGATATTCAGCACATTACGCGCATATTCAATCACTGCTAGTTGCATCCCTAGACAGATACCTAAGTACGGCACCTTATTCTCACGGGCGTAAGTGATGGCTTTTATTTTACCCGAAGTACCGCGCTCACCAAAACCGCCCGGCACTAAGATAGCATCAGCAGCCTGTAGTCGCGTCAGCAAATCCTCATCGTCCTCTAAACGCTCTGCATCGATATAGTCGATATCAACCTTAGTTTGATGAGTAATACCGGCATGTAATAACGCTTCGTTGATAGACTTATAAGCATCTGGCAATTCAACATATTTGCCTACCATAGCGACAGTAACCGTCGATGCTGGATTCAACTGGGCTTCTACTACCTTATCCCAATCGCTTAGATCCGCTTCTGGTAAGTCCAGACCAAAGCGCTCACAGATTAGATCGTCGAGGTCTTGCTCATAAAGGGTACGCGGAATTTGATAGATGCTTTGCGCATCTTCACACATAATAACCGCACGCTCTTCAACGTTAGTGAATAGCGCAATCTTACGGCGATTGTCTTGTGAGATGTGATGATCTGAGCGGCAAATAAGTACATCAGGTTGCAAACCGATAGAGCGTAGCTCTTTGACAGAATGCTGTGTGGGCTTAGTTTTGGTCTCACCAGCACTAGCGATATAAGGCACTAGCGTCAAGTGCATCAGCATGGCTCTATTACGGCCTAGCTCCACTTGCATTTGGCGCACCGCTTCCATAAAGGGTAACGACTCGATATCGCCTACCGTACCGCCAATCTCAATAATGGCAATATCATAGCCTTCGCCGCTAGCGATAATTTTACTCTTGATCTCATCAGTGATATGCGGAATAACTTGTACCGTGCCACCTAGATATTCACCGCGACGCTCTTTATTCAGCACGTTTTGGTAGATACGACCACTGGTAAAGTTATTACTCTTACTCATCTTTGAGCGGCGTAAAAAGCGCTCGTAATAACCCAAATCTAAATCGGTCTCAGCGCCATCTTCAGTGACGAACACTTCACCGTGTTGGAACGGACTCATGGTCCCTGGATCGACGTTGATATACGGATCCATCTTAGTCATAGTCACATTGACGCCGCGCGCTTCTAGAAT
>CBETCF010000134.1:0-6230 GCA_965534785.1 uncultured Psychrobacter sp. | reverse complement strand
TCCAAGTTCTACCATTACTACAATAAAACTCGCCGTCGTAGAATGATACGATATAAGCTGTGAAATCATTACCATAATGATCCATCATGGCTTGCTCATCACTCTCATCATCCACCGCACACCATATTTTTTGTGCCCCGTTCATAAGCATAGTCCGAGTTAGCTCACTTCCTGTAATTAGATTACTCATCATCGATTTCCTTATTATTGAATAGCTATTCTTTATAGCCTTATCATGGATACTAAAACCTCTTTGATATCAACTCCTTATCGAAATCATCGAACTGTTAACCCTACCTTCATAATGTATGTACTTATTATAGCTAATAATCTTCCTTACTATAATAGTACAAACGTACTATTCACAATAAAAAAAACGCATAAAGCCAACCATTTACAGGATAAACGGTAATACTAATGTAAAAAAGATATTTTTCTTCGAGACGATTATCCGCAAAAAACTCTGCTTTAAGGTAAAATAGTCGCTATGACTGCAGCTTCTTCCCCTTCTCAGCGCAAAATCATTCATCTAGATATGGATGCTTTTTATGCCAGTGTCGAACAACGTGATTTTCCAGAGCTTCGAGGTAAACCTTTGGTAGTCGGTGGCGATCCTAGTGGACGCGGTGTAGTCGCAGCCGCTAGCTATGAGGTACGTAAGTTTGGAGTACGCTCAGCGATGTCCTGCTATGAGGCGCGTAAACGTTGTCCTGAGGTTGTTTTTGTGCGACCACGCTTTGAGGTTTATCGTTCTGTCAGTGCCGATATTCGTAAGATTATGCACAGCTTGACGCCGCTAGTAGAGCCTTTATCTCTAGATGAAGCTTATCTCGATGTCACAGGTCTCCCTAATCATCGAGGCTCAGCGACTTTGATGGCCAATTGGCTACGGGCGCAAATACTTGAGCAGACCGGTCTGACCGCCTCTGCTGGGGTTTCTTTCAATAAAATGCTCGCCAAAATAGCCTCTGATCTTAATAAGCCTAATGGTACCGCTATTATTACTCCAGATGAGGCCGAAGCTTTTATTAGTAGCTTGCCGATTGAGCGCTTTCATGGCATTGGTAAAGCTACCGCTAGACGCATGCATGCTATGGGTATCAGCAATGGCGCCGATTTGCGAAGTACCGAAGCGACGCTATTGGTTAATGAATTTGGTAAACGTGGCCAGTTTTATTATGATATTGCCCATGGTAGAGATTTGCGTCCGGTAAAAGCCGAACGTCAGCATAAGTCAGTAGGTTCTGAGACCACTTTTCGCGATAACTTGAGTACAGATGCGCCACTGCTGATGCAAATCTATGAGCAAAATGACGATGCTTTTACCCAATTACAAAAAAAGCAGCTTATCGCCTATAGTATTACTCTAAAAGTTAAGTATGCCGACTTTACTCAAATCACTCGCTCGCATACTTTATCGACCGCCTTTACCAGCGCTGAATCCGCTCATTACTGGCTCAATAAACTGTTTGCTGATATTCCTCGTCTGCTGCCTATTAGACTAGTCGGCGTCACTTATTCTACCTTAGAGCCTGCCACGCAGACTTTGCCACAACTGAACTTATTCGATTTTTGAGTGACGCAAAAACCACCATACTTAGCGTTATAACGACTCAGAAGTTACTATCTTAAGGTTAGCTTTCTGCTACAATTATGCCAAATTTTTCTCTAATAAATGATCTAATAATGACTGATATATCCCCTACTATTACCGAAGAAAAAGCGCCTATCGATGAGGCGAATATTGACGGCTATTTGAGCGTTAACGGCTACTTAAGTGTTAATGACTACGATTATGAGTTGCCTGATCATCTTATTGCGCGTTATCCACTTGATGAGCGCTCAGCCTCCAAGCTGCTTTACTTACCGGCTAGCTCTGATGACAAAGTATCAGAGCCGATTGATCATTTATTTACCGAGCTACCCTCGTTACTCAACAGCGGCGATTTGATAGTATTCAATGATACTAAGGTGATGAAAGCGCGTTTATTCGGCCATAAAGACACTGGCGGTAAAGTTGAGGTATTGATAGAGCGCTTAGTGCAGCGAGAAGACTTTGCTGCAGATCTTGCTGATGACAAGCTTGAGCCTTGGCATAAGCATTCAGCGGCTTACCCTTATTTAGCGCTATGTCACATCAAGGCTAGCAAAGCGCCAAAAGTTGGACAACAGCTATCATTGGGTGATGCTCAAATGAACGCGCTGATGATAGGCCGTGAAGAAAATCTATTTATATTAGCTTTTGCGGCGCCAATTTTGCCGGATCTAGAGCGTTATGGTGAATTGCCGATACCGCCCTATTTTGAGCGTCATGCCGATGCTACCGACAACACTCGTTATCAGACGGTGTTTCATGATCCTGCTAAGCTTGCCAGCGTCGCCGCCCCTACGGCTAGCCTACATTTCGATGAAAAAGTACTGACTATGCTCGCTGACAAAGGCATCAATACTGCATTTGTGACTCTGCATGTCGGTGCGGGTACTTTTGCGCCAGTCAAAGCGGACAATCTACTCGATCATACTATGCATAGTGAGTATGCGCATCTGCCACAAGCGACCGCTGATCTGATCAATCAGACTCATGCTAATGGCAAGCAAGTGATCGCTATTGGTACGACGGTGACTCGGGTGCTTGAGAGCGCTTATCAACGCACGGCAATTGATGGGCAGCCATTGGCTAGCTGGTCCGGCGATACTGAGATCTTTATTTACCCAGGCTTTAAGTTTGGGGTGATAGATCGTTTATTGACTAATTTTCACTTGCCTAAATCGACTTTATTAATGCTAGTAGCGGCGTTCTCTGGTAAGTCTACTATCGAGCAAGCTTATGAGCACGCTATTGAGCAGCAGTATCGGTTTTTTAGTTATGGCGATGCTATGTTGCTTGATAAGGCTTCTTATTAACACTGATTCAAAAGTAGATATTGATAATTTTGCCCAATGTCTTAGCAAGGACTGTCCATGAATAATCGGCTAAAAAATAGCTTTATCTGGCTGCTAGTGTCTATATAGTCTCTATATTTTGCTGCTTAATAGTGTTGCTAAACGCTATAATTCGGTTACTATAAGTGGGGCGCATTTTATATGGTTTATATTATCTAAACTCTACAGCGCTACATATTTAAATAGTTACTTAAAGGGCAGCGCATGGCTTGGCATCTACCTTATCGACCTACTCAGCTGCATTATGCAGTCTCCGCAGCGCTATTATGCGCTCTCGGTGCCGCCACAGCGCTACCTGTAGCAAAAGCGGCGACTATCGGTAAGACTATCATCACTTCCGCACAGCATGAGCCGCTAGTCGCTGTTATTAGTGTCTCTGATATCGATTCCAATGACTTTTCTGCCAGCTTGGCTAACTCTGTGGTCTATCAGCAAATGGGACTGACTCCAACCGCTTCTTTATCAGTGAATTTTGTCCCCACTTCTGCTAGCACAGGGCAGCTGATGATAAGTAGCTCGCAGCCAGTCTCCAAACCTTTTGCCGATGTGGTATTAGCCATTAACGATAAGGGTCAACGTGACCTGGTTCCAAGAACTTTATTAATGCCGCTAGGGGCCAATGTCGCTATCGAGTCGCCGAATCGGGTGCTTGCCAGCGCTACTAAGCCCAATTTACCTGTTATATCAGCAGCGCCTGCACCGACAGTCACCGCTACTATTGCCAAACCGCTAACGCTTAAACGTGGGGCACCGCCGCCTTTAGTTGAGCAGAATAAGGGCACTACTACTATACAAGTACAGGATTTAGCGCCGATCAACAAGCCAAATCTAAGCATTAATAAAGCTTTACCGGTCATCAGCGTAGCGACTGCTCCTAATCTTCCGCTTGCACCAGCACAATCTATTACTAGCAGCAGTCAAATAACGGCTACACCGCATATTAGCCGCAATGATAGCGATCTGATGACTAACAATGTCGCCTCGATAGCCAATAGCATAGATTCAATGCCGCTTGCGCCAACTAATGACGCGGCTACTGATGAACTATTGGCCCAGACAGCAAGTCCTGTTGCTAGCTCAGCGACTAATGTGCAACAGAATCTCCTAACTCAAAGCAAGACAGAAAATAGTATTTTAGAAGATAGCAGTGCTTCTACTAATAAAGCTCTAAATAACAAAGCTGCAAATGCGACTGCTTTAAACAACACTTTAAATATAGAGGTTACTCGCCAAATCACGGTGCGTAATAGTCCTATTAATAAGGTCAATAGTACAGATAGCCCTACTCTAGCGCTCAAATTTGATGAGAGTATCGCTTCATTAAACGCCACTAAAGACGCGCCATTAAATACGCAAGCGGCTAATACTCTAGCAGCTGATAAGCTAGCGGATGAGCAAGCAGAAGATTTACAGAGCGCATTAGACGCTAACGCTACTACCAATGTAGACGCTACAAACACTAAGACTACTAATACAGAAACTGATAGCAACGTAGTCCAGACCGACAAAGCGCCAATGGTAAATTATACCGTGCAGCGTAACGATAACTTGTGGGTTATCTCCAAGCAAATCGCTGAGCAAAACAACCTTGATATCGCTACAGTAATGAGTCAAATTCAAGCGCAAAACCCAAATGCTTTCATCAATCAAGATGCCGACCAGCTCAAGGCCGATGCACAGTTGAGCCTGCCAAACTATGAAGTCGTACCCTCACAGAGTAGCTTACAAGCGGCTATAGTAGCGCAGCGAGAGCGCTTTTTACGCACGCAAAAAGTGCAGGATAAAATTAGTGATAAAGCCAAAGCGAAGTCTGCAGATGCGCTAGATTCTAGCGTAAATAAAGCAGCAGCGGTATCTGCTGTCGCAAAAAATGCAGAGAAAAAGCCTAAATCAAAGCCGAGCAAGACTAGCGCAAAAACAACTATTCAAACTTTGCCACAAGCGCGCTTTTCAGTAGTTGCTCCGGGTAGTAAAGGCGAGGCTGACGGTACTCAAACCAAGTCTACTAGCGCGACAGGAAATGGACTAGATACTAATGTTTTAGCTTCTTTAAAGTCGTCACGTAAAAGCACTGCCGCTCAAGCACAGCGGGTAATATCTACCAGCAGCACCCTTGGTAGCTACACGCAAAAATTACAATTACAAAATCAAAAACTGGCTGAGCTTGAAGCTCGACTAAAAAAATTACGTAATCAATAATCGCCTAGCTGACTAGCAGTATTTGCTACGAGCAGCACGAATAGTTGTAGGAATTATTATGGATAATATGTTGTATATCGTTGCCGGACTGGTAATTATTTTATTAATAGCGGTATTGATAATGCGTAGGCAAAAAGCGCAGCCACCGGCTAGATCTACTGTTAATAGCGACAATACTAGAGCCAAGCGCTCGCTTGCCAATCATGAAGCAGCTGTCGCAGACTCAACTAGTGCTGCTACAAAGTTTGATAGTCTAACTATCGCTGAGCGCTTTATGGATCAGCAGCGCTATGACAAAGCTATCGAAACTTTAGAGCGTGGCCTTATCCAAAAACCACAAGATAATAGCTTATCCCTCAAGCTACTTAACATCTATGCGATTACCAACCAAACCGATCACTTTTATAGAACTTATGACGCTATTAGCGCTTATGGTGATACAGCCACTATGGCTCAAGCTGGTAGGCTGAAGGAGCTTTTAGATCAAGAGCGGAGCGAAGCCACACAGATACTAGCGCGTAATGAGCCTGGTAGTGTCGCTGATACGTATGTAGCCAATGCAGAAGGCTATGATGGGCTTGATTTCGATATGGCTAGCTTACAAGGTGAAGGGCTGAGCCAACCTCAACAGAACATTCATAGCAACATTAACAATAACGTCAACAGCAATTCTCAACAGACCCCTTTAGGCGCTGATCGTGATGACACATCTCTAGAGCTTTCATCGACTGCTGCATTTGATAGCTCAAACCCTAGTAATGAGCCCGCCTTTAGTAGTGATGCTCTGGCTACTGATAATCATGCGCACCATAGCTTTGATCTGACTTTAGATGACCTAGAGAATGAGGTATTAGAGAACGAAACTGAGGATTTTGATAAATTTGCAATTGAAGATAGTAATAACACGAATATTACTAATGAAGATACTAACCATCTTCTTACGGAACCCAGTTTCGATATCAGCAATTCTGAGAGCAGCGATTTAACTTTAGATGATGAGACTGATGACAGCTTTATAGAGCTTGATAATATCAGCGAGGACTTTAGTCTTAGTTTTGATGAGCCAATCGAGGCAAGCTCTAGCTCTA
>CBETCF010000133.1:0-6295 GCA_965534785.1 uncultured Psychrobacter sp. | reverse complement strand
CCTAGTCGCGACAAGATGAAACAAGCTTTAGCTGATAATCGTGCCACCATCGTTTTGGACTGTGTCGATGATATGAGTGCCAAGTTAGCTATTGCTCTGCATTGCCGATTTAATAAATTAAAGCTAATTTGTGCAGGCGGTGCAGGTGGTAAAATAGACCCACGTCAGATTACCGTCAGTGACTTAAAGGACAGCTATCAAGATCCTTTATTAGCCAGACTGCGTAATAAGCTGCGACACGACAAAGGCATTAACAGTCAACTAAAAGAAAAGTTTGGCATCAAGTGTGTCTACTCTACCGAACCGCCGCATGTCAAAAAGAACAGTCAGTCTGCCGGTTTGAACTGTGGAGGTTACGGTTCAGCAGTGGCGGTTACCTCTGTGATTGCTATGATAATGGTAAGCGAAGCTTTGCAAATGCTAACGATCCAAGAAGTGGCTAAACCTTACCCCTCATAATAGTTTTGGAGAATGCATTGTCAACCTATCCGCAAGCCGTAGACGAAAAAGCACGTATCAGAAAACTACATGAGTATCAGGTACTTAATACTGAAGTTGAGCCTACTTTTGAGCGCCTGTCTGATTTGGTCAAGACCTTCTTTGATATGCCGATCGTGGCCATTACTTTCATGGATGACAAGACCCAGTATTTAAAGTCTCCTCGCGGACTTGGAAATACTTGTACTACCACCCGCGGCGTGGCGGTTTGTAATTATACCGTGCTATCTGATGAGATATTTGTCGTAGAGGATTTGTCTATAGATGAGCGTTTTATTGATAATAGCTTAGTGACTGCCGATCCCAATTTACGTTTCTATGCTGGCGCGCCCATTATTTTGCATGAGGATAATAGGGTTTATCGTTTAGGCTCATTATGCTTAATGGATACCAAGCCACATTATGACTTTACTGAAGAGCAAGGCAAGCACTTAGCACAGTTTGCCATGATGGCTGCTGATGCTTTGCAGCTGCAAAAAAAGCAACGTCTCGCCAAGCATGCTAATGAGATGAAGTCAGATTTCTTGGCTAATATGAGCCACGAAGTCCGCACGCCTATGAATGGTATCATTGGTATGATTGATATGCTTGATGAGACTACTTTGACTCATGAACAAAAGAATTATATCGATAATATAAAAGTTTCAACTGAGCATCTACTAGTCATTATCAATGGTATTTTGGATCTCTCTAAAGTTGAAGCGGGCAAGATGACCATAGATAAGGTACCGATGAGCTTAGCGGCCGTTTGTAATGAAGTGGTAAATTTATTTACCACCAAAGCCAGCCAGCGCGGGTTAACCTTAGAGTATCATTATGACGATACTGTTAACTGCTACGTTGAAGGCGATCCGGTAAGGCTGAAACAAATTATATCTAATCTGATTAGTAATGCTATCAAATTCACTCGTGAAGGTGGCCATGTCACCATCGACGTTAGACAGTCTAGTGATTGTGATTTTGAAGAGCATATAGCGCAAAGTAATATCATAGAGGCCACTAATGGCATTGCCAATTACGATGATATGACTTTTTGTATCACCGTTGCCGATACTGGAGTAGGTATAAAGGCGGAGTCACTCGAGGCTATTTTTGATGCTTATAATCAAGCGGACAAATCAACGCACCGCCTATATGGTGGTACAGGTCTTGGATTATCAGTCTGTAAGTCGTTAGTGATGATGATGGGCGGTCATATCTGGGCGAATAGCGTCGTTGGTGAAGGCACGACATTCAAGGTATTATTGCCCTTAAAAGTCATCGACAGAACGCAATATAGCGTTTGGCAGCAAGCTAACCATATAGATACCGAGCCTGAATGGCAATATAGCGGTCAGGTACTGTTAGTTGAAGACGATAACGTCAATGCTATGATTGCCAAAAAAGCGCTGCGTGATAGT
This sequence comes from uncultured Psychrobacter sp., assembly GCA_965534785.1. GTDB lineage: Bacteria > Pseudomonadota > Gammaproteobacteria > Pseudomonadales > Moraxellaceae > Psychrobacter. The sequence goes on along the minus strand of CBETCF010000133.1, from coordinate 4,397 downwards.
GGACATATAGTCACCCACGTCACTGATGGACAAAAAGCTATCGATGAATTCTGCGTCAGTCCTAAGCGCTACGATATAATCTTGATGGATCATCATATGCCGATTATGGATGGCATACAGGCTACTATTAAGCTACACGAGATGTTCGATGCTGAAGAGCTACCGCCTATCATCGCTTTGACTGCCAACGCTATGGACGGCGAGCGCGAAAAATATCTACAAGCGGGGATGCAGGATTACTGTAGTAAGCCCTTCAAAAAAGAGCAGCTCAATGCCTTGGTACAATACTGGCTAATGTATAAGCAATCAGTAAATAGCTAGTATTGCTCTAAAAACTGGCGTTAAAAAAAGCTTAATCGGTTGCCGATTAAGCTTTTTGTTTTTTTAGCCATGACTGTTAAAAAACTTAGCCTACGCGCGTTTGATAGTCGCCAGTACGTGTATCGACACGCACCACTTCACCTTGTTGCACAAATAATGGTACACGGACTACGGCACCGGTTTCAAGAGTAGCTGGCTTTCCGCCGCCGCCTGAAGTGTCACCGCGCAAACCTGGATCGGTTTCAGTAATCTGCAGCTCGACAAAGTTTGGCGGCGTGATGGATAAAGGTACGCCATTGAATAAGGTGATGATACAAGTGGCATTGCTGTTTTCTTTTAGCCACTTAATAGTATCGCCCATTGCCGTCTTGTCCGCTTGAATTTGCTCAAAGCTTTCAGCATCCATAAAGTGCCAAAACTCACCGTCGTTATATAGATAATCCATTTCGGTATCGATAACATCAGCGGCTTCTAAGCTGTCGCCTGATTTAAAAGTTTGCTCAAGCACTTTACCACTACGTAGATTGCGTAGTTTGACACGGTTGAATGCTTGTCCTTTACCAGGTTTTACAAATTCATTTTCCATAATGGCACAAGGGTTGCCATCGAGCATTACTTTTAGACCGGCTTTAAATTCATTAGTAGAAAAACTTGCCATAAGAACAGACTCCTAGTAGGTACAGCTTGTAATAAAAGGTATGGATAGAAAGGTAATAATAAAAAACTAGTCTGCATAGCTATATTTTTATAGCTCACTAGCACACTATGATGATAAGGGTATAATGGCAATTTTTAGCTGCAAAGTATTAGGTTGTCATGATAAACCATTTAATCATACAAAAAAACTGGCAAACACAATTATCCACTGCTATAAGCTCGGTTGATGAGCTATTAAGCCTATTAGAGCTTGAGCATTTAAGCACTGAGATATATGTGCCGAGCCATTTTGTACTAAGAGTGCCTCGCGCTTTTGTCGCTAAAATGAAGGTAGGCGATGCTAATGACCCGCTGCTCAAACAAGTGCTACCTGATAAAAAGGAGCAGCTAGCCGTCAAGGGTTACGTCGCTGACCCGCTCGCTGAAAACTCACAAAATCCAACTAAAGGCTTGCTGCATAAGTATCAGTCTAGAGTATTATTGACGATTACTGGAGCTTGTGCCATTCATTGCCGCTACTGCTTTCGTCAGCATTTTGACTATCAAGCCAATCTGCCTACTACAGCTGCGCAAGACGCTATCATTGACTATATTTATGAATATCCTGAGATTAATGAAGTCATCTTGAGTGGTGGTGATCCGCTCAGCGTGTCTAATCGCAGGCTATTTCATTGGCTAGATACCTTGGAGGCGATACCGCAGCTGAACACTATTCGCTTGCATACGCGCTTGCCAGTTGTCATTGCTGAGCGCTTAGACGAAGCATTGCTTGATAGGTTGGCTAATAGTCGTTGTCAGATCGTTATGGTTATTCACTGTAATCATGCTAATGAGATCGATGAGATAACCGCACAGTATTTACAACGCGCGCGCGCAGCTGGTATTACCTTACTTAATCAGACAGTATTATTGCGCGATATAAATGATGATATAGACACGCAAGTAGCACTCAGTAAGCGGTTGTTTGCCGCTGGAGTATTGCCATATTATCTACACTTATTAGATAAAGTCGCTGGCGGCGCTCACTTCGATATTGCTGAGCGCTCAGCTATCGAATTATACTGGTTGTTATTAGAGCAGCTCCCTGGGTATTTAGTTCCTAAGCTAGTACGCGAGCTGCCGAATAGAGCGTTTAAGGTGCCAATAGACATCTATAAACAACGATAAAAGCTTTATTGTTGAACGCTGTAACTGATATGAATTTGTGCTTATCAATAGGTAGTTATGCTAGTATTGTCAACTGAAGTCATAAGCGCCGCCTAATATTAGTATTAGCATTATTCATTATCCTAATAGTCATAATGAGATTTACGAGAACTTTTATGCGAACCGAAACCACTCTGAACTTGTTAGTTATAGACGATGATCAGCTGTATGCTGAGGGCCTAATAAATTTACTAAAAGCTTATTATAGCGAGGTGAATTTAGGGTTTTTGGACGATAAAGAAGAGCTGCTAAAGTCGCTGCGTCAGAGCTGGGATGTCTTGGTATTTGGTAGAGCCTATGATTTGAGCTTCACTGATGTCGTAGGTATTATCCAACAGCATAATATAGAGCTACCACTAATCGCTTTGATGAGCGATGAGTTGGCCGAAAAAGGACGCAATAGCGATGGGTTGCCAGTGGTCATCGATGGCAGTATGGTGCAAGCGTTAGTAGCGGATAGAGAAACACAAGTCGTTATGGCGATTCGCTTATTGCATGATAATCTACGCAGCCGCCGACAGATCAATAGCTTACAGCAAGTACTTGCCGAGTCTGAGCAGCGCGCCAATCTATTAATAAAAAACTCCAAAAGCGCAGTAGCTTATATCGATCAAGGCATCCATATCTTCGCAAACGACCCTTATCTTGAAATGTTTAATTTTGAGTCGATGGCTGACATCATTGGTATGCCCGTTATCGATCTGATTGCAGGCTCTGACAATATAAAAGATTTCAAGCACTTTTTACGCCAGTTCGATAAAGGCAATCGCGAGCAAGTCGAGTTCAATTCTAATAGTAAAACCAAAGACGGCCATACTTTTGAAGTCAAACTACAACTGGCCACTGCTACTTTAGAGGGCGAGCCAGTCACTCAAATTATCATTCAACAAAATAATAGTAGTGCTGATATCAATAAGCAATTAGCGGCAGTAGAGCGTATCGATAGCTTGACAGGGTTGACTAACCGCCTAGGCTTTGAGGAGCGGCTTGAGAGCTTGCATCAGCAAGTGGTAAAAGATAAGAGCAATGCAGGACTGTTATATATCCAATTGGATAACATGGGGAAAATTAGCAGTAGCTTAGGATTGGAAGGCGTAGATGCGACTATCAAGCAAGTGGGGGCGTCACTAAATACCTTATTAGACAAGTTATTAGGTAATAGTGTCGAAGATTATCCGCTTAGTCGTTTTAGCGATACCTCATTCGCGCTATTGGTCAAGGACGCTTCAACGCAAACGCTCAAAGACTTAGCTGAGCGTCTACGTTTGGCAATTAGTGAGCTACTTATTAACGTAGGTGAGCGTACCCTCAGTACTACTGCTAGTATTGGAGTAGTAAAAATGGATCAAAACGCTCCTGAGCCTAGGATTTTATTAGCCCGTGCGCTTGAATCTATTCATCATATCGGTATCGAAACTAGCAATCTTGGTGATGCTTATCACTTCTATGATCTCAGCAAACATGCTACCGATGACGATAGCGCTCTAGCTGAGTATCTAGTCAACGCGATTACTAATAATCGTTTTGAGCTACTTTATCAGCCCATCTATGATATCACTCTTGATCGGAGCGATTTCTTTGAGGTGTATCTGCGCTTGCCACTTGGTGATGCTGATAATACGGTATTAACGCCCAGTCAGTTTATGTCGGTAGCAAAATCACATAATTTACTCAGAAGGATAGATCGTTGGCTGCTTATTAATGCTAGTAAGCAGTTGAATGAGGTGCGTAAAACTCATCCTGAAGCTCGTCTATTGATACCTTTAACCAGTGAGTCTTTGATAGATAAAAAGCTAGCTAGTGTAGCCAGTCAAATCATCAAAGCGGTAGGGGGTCCGGCAGGCGCATTAACGATAGAGTTCAATGAGCAAGATGTTCGTAATCATTTAACCGTCGCAAAATCTCAATTTGCCGCGCTTGATCAAGTCAATTGTAGAACGGGCATCAATAACTTTGGCAGCACTACCAAATGTTTTGATACTGCCGAATTTGTGCAGCCTTATACAGTACGTATTGCGCAAAGTTATGTCGAAGACATCCATACCGATAATAACTTGGATACCGTTAAGTCGATAATCACCGGAGTGAATAAGATAAATATTGACGTGTTGATGCCCTATATTGAAGATGCTGCCACTATGTCGGTGTCTTGGAGTGTAGGGGCACGTTACCTACAGGGCGATTATTTAGAAAAGCCAAGTCATTCTATTAAT
>CBETCF010000132.1:0-6331 GCA_965534785.1 uncultured Psychrobacter sp. | reverse complement strand
GGTCATCTCCTCGACCCCATGCAGAGTCATCGGATACATCTTATTATCAAAGAGTTTTTGAATCTCAGTAATGGTCTGCGTATACGACCAAAACGCTGCTTCTTCAGGATTGAGCCAAGCGACTTTATCGAAATGCGCTAGCATACGCTTGAGCCAAACTATTCCGGCTTCGTTATTCATGTACTCAACGCTACCACCCACTGAAAACAGCTCATAAGGCGACATTGACGCATCACCGACGAAGATCACTCGGTACTCGCGCCCATACTTATTGAGCAGCTCATAAGTCGGCATAGGATTGCTATGGCGACGGTTGTTATCCTCCCAAACATAATCATAGAGACAGTTATGGAAGTAGAAAAACTCTAAGGTTTTGAATTCATTTTTGGCGGCTGAAAATAGCTTTTCTAACGCTTCAACATGGATATCCATACTGCCACCCACGTCGAATAGCATGAGCACTTTGACGCGGTTACGGCGTTCAGGCTGCATATGAATATCGAGAACACCTTTCTTCGCAGTACGCTTGATGGTCTCATGAATATCTAATTCATCTTCACTACCCGTACGCGCAAACTGACGCAGGTTACGTAATGCCATCTGAATTTGTCGCGTGCCAAGCTGTTTGTCCTCATCGAGATTACGGTATTTACGCTGCTCCCAGACTTTAACCGCGCTACCTTTACGCGACTCGCCACCAACACGCACGCCTTCAGGATGATCGCCATAAGCACCGAATGGTGAACTGCCACCGGTACCAACCCATTTACTACCACCTTGATGACGCTCTTTTTGCTCTTTGAGCCGCTCCTCTAACGCTTTCATGAGCTCCTCTAGCGAGCCATATTTCTTTAGTAAGCGGCGCTGCTCATCGGTCAAGTTCTTCGGATCAAGCTTAAGATCTAGCCACTCTTGTGGAATGTCAGTCAGCTTATTCATCAGCTCATCAATATTGAGACTGTCCACCCCATCGAAGTAATCCGCCATCGCACGATCGAACTTATCGAAGTGACGCTCGTCTTTGACCATGCATAGCCGAATAAGCCGATACATATCTTCGCGACTAGCGAAAGTCTGTAGCTCTGGATTATCTGAATCCTCTGCAAATTCAGGATAAGGCTGCATCATCAAGCCTTTATCGAGTGCGGCATTTAGATCTAAGAGCTCACGCGTGCTGACCGGTACGCCGTAAGTGCGCAAAGTATAGAAGAGTTTTACAAACATGATTAAGCCTCACTTATTAGCTGTCACTGTCAACAAACTAGGTAAAAATAGCACTAACTAACCTGACTGTTTAACGACGCATCATATTGGCAAAACGTTGTAGTAGATTGACATCGGCTTCATTTTTTAGCAAAGCGCCATATAGCGGCGGAATAGATTTCTCACCACGTAAGTTTTCCTCAAGCTCTTCTTGCGCCATATCATCAGCCAATAATAAAGTTAACCAATCCACTAACTCTGAGGTTGAAGGGGGTTTCTTTAGACCTTGCAGGTTGCGTAGCTTATAAAAGATATCGAGTGCATCATTGACCAGTTTTTCTTGGATATTAGGGAAATGTACATCAATGATTTGACGCATGGTTTCTTCTTCAGGGAAGTCGATATAATGAAAGAAACAACGACGCAAAAAGGCATCTGGTAGCTCTTTTTCATTGTTTGAGGTGATAATAATAACGGGACGCTGAGTAGCAGTGATGGTTTCGCCCGTCTCATAGACATAAAAGGACATTTTATCCAATTCATGCAGTAAGTCGTTAGGGAACTCAATATCGGCTTTATCTACTTCATCGATGAGTAGTACGCAGCGCTCTTTACTAGTAAAAGCTTCCCAAAGCTTACCGGGCTTAATGTAATTACCGATATCGTAGACTTTGTCATCGCCCAATTGCGAGTCGCGCAAACGCGATACCGCATCATATTCGTACAAGCCTTGCTCGGCTTTGGTCGTCGATTTGATATGCCAAGTAATCAAGGGCATGCCCAAACTCTCGGCAACTTCTTCAGCTAATAAAGTCTTACCTGTACCCGGCTCGCCTTTAATTAATAATGGTTTCTGCAAGGTCATCGCCGCATTGACTGCCAACTGCAAATCATCAGTAGCGATATAGGTATTAGTGCCGGTAAAGCTTTTTTTGGTATCATTTGTCATAAAAATAAGTCTCAGTTAGGGTTATCAGTATAAAATTTATAGTCATACAGGCTAAGTAGTCATACAGGTTAAATAATAGCTTAAGATTAGCATAGCCACGGTTGATGCCAAAATACTGATGGGTTTGCAATTTTTAGTTACGCCAGTTTATTCATCATAAGAACAATATAGTAAAACTGGTTTAAAACCATATATTCAAACAGACCAATCAAGATATCAGCTCATAAAGATAGCGCAAAAAAAAGACACTATTAAGTGTCTTTATTATATATAGGACGTGTTGAAGTTAACTCTTATTATCCGTATCTTCTTTATTTAAGGTTTTGGGGGTTTTAGTTAGTAACGGCTCTTCAGTAGCTTTTTTACTATAAAAACCTTCCCTAACTTTTTTAGGAGCGACTACTGGCACCTCTTCTAGCTGAGCAGTATTGGCAGTCTCAACCGTTAAGTTCTGCTTTTCTGCTAAATAATTACCACCTGCCAGTTGCATATTAGCTTCGGTATCTTCTGCGCTATTACGACGAGCTTTATCCAAACTAGACTCAAAAGCACCGCGAATCAGCTGCCAGACAAAACCAATAAACAATCCTACTACTAGCACGATCAAAATAGGTAACGCACTATTCACCGCACCTACAGTATCTTTCATCATTAGAGCATAGATTACCCCAATACTTGCTGGTGCAATTTCGCCTTGCTCACCAAGAGCGGTTCCGGGTGCTAATAATACTGCAAACAATACCATCCAGCTCATACCACCAAGAGGTTTTGGCAAGATACGCGCGACTAGTATCCACAAGATTAGCACCACTAGCGTACCACCAAGATAAGCGTACATAGGCAAATCTGCAGGTGGCACATTTTTGACCATCTGACTCCACCAAATTACAATCTCACCAAGAATTTCGCTGAGTTGCTCTAATGGCAAACTGTTTAAGAGACCTTTTAACCAATCCATGCGTATTCAATTACCTGCGTTCGTAGATCTGGTGGCACATTGCTCTAACGATAAAATACTCTAGCAGCGTGTTGCCGTGAAATATAAAAATGACTAAATTAAGTTGCTAGTTTATCACGACTGACTATAAAGGTGCACTGACTATAAAGCTAAGCTGAAGACACGCCTTATCAATCGTACTTATTATCTTGAGCTTCTTTAGCGCGCATTTCCGCTTGCCGGCGCATGACATCTTGGGGCGGCATTTGCACAAAATAGCCTTGCGACTGCAATTTAGCTAATACCTCATCTCTATCTACACGAGCCAGCTTTTCGGTAGCACTTAGGTCTAAATGCATGACAAACTTGCTAGTGCCCAGCCCGGATCTAAAATCTTTAGGCAGTACACTTAACCAATCCTTAATCTCATCGGTGTCATCAGGATAATCGGGACGCGCTATATAAACATACATATCAGCGTGTTTGGGGAATTTATAAATATCACAATGCATAAGCGCTACCTATCTTATTAAATAATTATTAAAATAATTTAAGTTATAAAACTTATTAACTAGTAGCCTAGCATAATTCCGCTAATTATCAGTAGTGACTTTTAGTTAGAAGTGATTTTAGGTTTCAGTGTCCTAAGCGTGAGTTTTCGATTACTTGAATAAGGATGTTTTGAATAATGTTCATTACACTAAGCCACTGCTGTTATGAGAAGTAGCTACTTATACCTAGAAAACCGCTTAAAAACCGTACTTTTCTAAATTAATTGCTATTAAACGCGGTGATGCCTTGTAAAAGGACTATGAACCTTTCATAATAAAAGGGTTTTTCAGGAGAGAGTTTTGGGGTTAAGCTAATAACTAACTAGCTATCGATAACCGCATGACCACCGAAGGCGCATCTACCCTGCCAATCGCTCAGGTAAAAGGACTGAAAGACACATGCCTACTTATAGTCAGACGCTTAATTAGAGGTTCCTTTAGATGAGGGATCACATTATCGTTAGCACTCATATCAAGGTATAACAAATCTGGAGAGCGGTGAAGACCATTAGTGCTTCACCCACCGAAGGGGAGAAAATACACTATGATGGTAGTTATGACTTTATTAAAAAGTGATAACCAATTAGCTGACACGGTTAATTAAGTCATCTAGTTTATTGAAAATCTCAGGTCACAGGACAGATAGGGCTTAGACATAAATTGGCGATTATCGTCTGTTTGTGTGGCTTTATTTTGTCGCACCCTTTATTGTAAGGTTTGCATCTTGCATTTTTGTCTCTCACTATTGTTTAATTGCTTAATCTGCACTATTGATAATTAGCTAGTTAGTTGATTATTTATGGTGTAAATAGCGTAAACACAAGGATTTGTTATGACCGATACTAATACTCAAAATACTGACTCTACCCCTACTCAATCCCCTCAGCGCACTCCTCTCTATCAATCTCATGTGGATAGTGACGGCAAGCTAGTGGATTTTTCCGGTTGGGAGCTACCAATTCATTACGGCTCACAAATCGAAGAGCACGAAGCAGTACGTACCGATGCTGGGATGTTTGACGTCTCGCATATGGTCGTGGTTGATGTTGCTGGCACCGATAGCAAAGCTTGGCTACAAAAGTTGCTAGCCAACGATGTTGATAAACTCAAAACCGTAGGTAAAGCGCTTTACTCGCCCATGCTTAATGAGCAAGGCGGTATCATCGATGATTTAATCGTTTATTTGATGAACGAAGAAGCTACCGAATACCGTATCGTCTCAAACGCTGCTACTCGCGATAAAGATATGGCGCAGTTCCATAAAGTCGTTGAAGGTTTTGACGTCACTCTAACTGAGCGTACTGAGCTGGCGATGATTGCAGTGCAAGGCCCAAAAGCGGTAGAAAAGCTTACTCAGGCTAAACCAAGTTGGGCAGATACTTTAGTTGATCTTAAGCCTTTCGTTGGCGCTGACTTAAATGATATTGAAGGCAGCGATTGGTTTGTGGCGCGCACAGGCTACACGGGTGAAGACGGTGTTGAAGTTATTATGCATGGTGATGAGGCGCCAGCCTTTTATGAATTATTAAAAGAGCAAGGCGTTAAGCCTGCCGGCCTTGGCGCTCGTGATACCTTGCGTATGGAAGCAGGAATGAACCTTTATGGTCATGATATGGATGACAATGTCAGCCCGTATGAGTGCAACATGGGTTGGACATTAGCGCTAAAAGATGAGCGCGACTTTATCGGTCGCAAGGCTCTAGTCAGCAAGCGTAAGCAGTCAAAAGAAGACAACACCGCGATGAAGCAAGTTGGCTTACTAATGACTAGCCGCGGCGTCCTTCGTGAAGGCATGGAAGTGACTATCAATCAAGGGTCAGACAACGAACAAACCGGCGTCATTACTAGCGGTACTTTCTCGCCTAGCCTAAAAAACTCTATTGCTATTGCCCGCGTTCCTGCGACTTTAAGCGATGAAGATAAAGTACAAATCGATCTACGCGGTAAAGGCAAATTCGTTGACGTACGTGTATTAAAACTACCTTTTGTGCGTAATGGTCAGCAGCAATTTGACTAATATTATTTGGTTTAACTTTGGTTTGCCTGATACTATTGTCTTCAGCTTCAATAAACCGCGTTAATTGATTTTGAAGTTTAAATTTATTATAAACCAACCTCTATTATTTGGAGAGAATCATGAGTAATATCCCAGCAGAACTAAAGTATATCGCTAGTCACGAATGGCTACGTTTAGAAGATGACGGTACTATAACCGTTGGTATTACTGACCATGCCCAAGACTTGCTAGGCGATGTGGTATTCGTTGAGCTTCCTGATGTCGGTGATATTATCGCTGTTGATGATGAGATATCAGTAGTTGAGTCCGTTAAGGCTGCTTCTGATGTCTTTGCACCAATTTCTGGTGAAGTGGTCGCTATCAACGAAGCGCTTGAAGATGATCCTGAAATCATCAACTCAGACCCGTATGGTGAAGGTTGGTTCTTCAGAATGAAGCCGGACAATATGGAAGACTATGAAGCGTTATTAACCGCTGATGAGTATGAAAGCGAGCTGTAATTTATCCTGATAAAACTAGAGTAGATACTGGCGTAAGTTGGTACCTACTTTAATTTCCAAACTCTATTCATTTTAGACGTACGTCAATACTAAGCATTCATATTACCCACAGTACTAGTATTGCCCATAACATAAGCCCGGATTCTGACATGACTGCTGATATCGATAATACCC
>CBETCF010000131.1:0-6395 GCA_965534785.1 uncultured Psychrobacter sp. | reverse complement strand
GCTAAACAGCCACCAACTGCTAAGCCAAAAGCCACTCGCGCTACTACATCAGTAGCACAGACGCCAAAAATGGTGACGATTAATAACGAGCCGATTCCTAGTAAACGTCGTCGTAAGCCGCCAAGCAGCACTGACTTAGTGACAGCGGCGAATTCTGAATCTAAGAAATATGAGAAAAAAGCACCAAAATCTGTAGCGCCGCAAGCTAACAGTGGCGAAAAGACGGCAGCTACTAAACCGCCAAGAGCAGCGAAAGCTACTAAGCAAGCCGATACAGCAACCGCTAAAAAAACAGCTAAAGAGAGCAACTTGGATAGCAGTAAAGCTAATAATAAAGGCGCGATACCTGCCAAACGCCGACGCCGTCAGCCTAGTACCGATAATGCTTGATAGTAATTGGACTATTTGTTATCTAGGTCTAGGTAGTAATCTAGCCAACGAGCTAGGTTCGCCTATCGAGCATTTGCAACAAGCTATTACTAGTTTGACTCAGCATGATGATATTCGCCAAGTACGAGTATCTTCATACTACGCTTCAGCGCCGATGGGGCCGCAAGATCAGCCAGACTTTGTCAATGCGGTAGTAGGTATTGAGACTATGTTGTCACCTTTGGAACTGCTAGCTTTTTGCCAGCAGTTAGAGGAGCAGGCACAGCGTGCGCGTTTACGTCGATGGGGTGAGCGGAGTCTCGATGTTGATATCTTGCTTTATGGTCAGCTGCAGATTGATAAGCCTACCTTGTCAGTGCCGCATATCGGCCTTGCTGAGCGTAATTTTGTCTTAGTGCCATTGAGAGAGCTAGCGCCTGATATTGTTATTAACGCGCAGCCGATAAGCGCTTATCAGCTAAGCGAAGATTGGACCGGACTTAAATTGCTAGAATAATTGCCAAAGCATGCGCTAATTATCCGCGACCACCACTATGAAAATACCATTTATTAAGTCATTGAGGGCTATATGACGACTTTATCTACGCTAAAGAAGTTTAAAAAAGACGGTACCAAATTCAGTTGTTTGACTTGCTACGATGCTATGTTTGCGCGAATGATGGAAAAAGCGCAAATAGATACCATATTGATCGGTGATAGCTTAGGTATGGTGGTACAAGGTCACGATTCGACTTTGCCGGTAACTGTCACCGATATGGCTTACCATACCGCTAATGTCGCTCGTAGTAATAAGCAAGCATTAATCTTAGCTGACTTACCCTTTATGAGTTATGCGATACATTCTGAAGCGATTGCTAATAGTCGGCAGCTAATGCAAGCTGGTGCTCATGTTATCAAGATAGAAGGCGGTAGTGAGCTTTGTGAGTTAGTGACTAGCTTAGCGCAAGCAGGTACACCGACTTGTGTGCATTTAGGCTTAACGCCACAGTCGGTCAATGTCTTTGGTGGTTATAAAATCCAAGGCCGTAGCGATGAAGCGGCGGATAAATTGTTGGCTGATGCCACTGCTGTAGTAGCAGCAGGCGCGGCATTATTGGTATTAGAATGTGTCCCTGCCGAGCTAGCTAAAGCGGTGACAGAAGCAGTCGAAGTACCGGTCATAGGTATCGGCGCTGGCGGGGATACTGACGGTCAGGTGCTAGTGATGCATGACATGCTAGGCATGATTCATGGCCGCGCACCACGTTTTATTCATGACTTCTTAACTGATGAGCGTAATACTGAACGTAGTATCGAAGGCGCATTTGCTCTTTATCAGCAATCGGTACGTGAAGGTAGCTTTCCTCAGGCGCAGCATCAATTTGATTAAGATCATTATTTTGCGTTAACCAATATTATTCAATATAAAGATAAGAAGACCTTTTGATGCCGAATATTCATCATCATATTGCTACTCTGCAAGACGCTTTAAAACCACTGCGCAGTCAGCAACGCATTGCCTTGGTCCCTACTATGGGTAACTTACATAATGGGCATCTAGAGTTAGTCAAAATCGCTAAGCAATACGCTGATATCGTTGTCGTCAGTATTTTTGTCAATCCGACCCAGTTTGGAATTGGCGAGGACTTTGACAGCTATCCGCGTACACTTGACGCTGACGTTGCTAAGCTAGCTAGCGTCGATGCCGATTATGTCTTTGCACCTAGCATTGATGAGATGTATCCCGTGTTGCCACCGCCCACTAAAGTGACTACAGGTGCAATAGCCCTGCAATTATGTGGTCAATCGCGTCCGACGCATTTCGATGGCGTAGGTATCGTTGTCGCGAAACTGTTTAATATTATCCAGCCTGATGTTGCATATTTTGGGCAAAAAGATTATCAGCAATTAGCTATCATTAAGCAACTAGTCAGAGATTTGAGCTATCCGATTGAGATCATCGGCGCTCCTATTGTCCGTGCTAATGACGGCTTAGCTTTATCATCGCGTAATCAATATCTAACAGACAATGAACGACAGATCGCACCAGTATTACATCAAGTTTTGCAAGATTTAGCAGAGCAAATGGCGCAGGAGTTAGAAGAGAATAATCTTACCAAATCAACACTTGAGTCACTATTAAACAACTCTCGTCAGCGTATTACTGATGCTGGTTTTATAATAGATTATTTACAAGTAAAGACCACTGATCTGCGAGCTATAGATATCGAAGCCATACCTTTAAAAAATGCTGAGTACAAAGATAAGCAGCAACAATTAATCATTTTAGTAGCGGCTACGCTAGGCAAGGCAAGATTATTAGATAATCAATTAGTCATAGTCAAATAATAGCATTGGTTTTAAACAAATAGCGTAATATAGAGATAGTTAGGTTTTGGCAGTCTAGGACGGCGCAAGCGTCTCAATCAATCGGGTGATGGATTAGGGTAGTATCATGGAAGTAGATAAGGTCGATATCAATTCTAAAGTACCAACATCGGATAATGACAAGTTGAGTGTGCTCATTGTCTCTGGACGTTCAGGATCAGGTAAAACCTCAGTGCTCAACACCTTAGAAGATTTGGGTTATTATTCTATTGATAATTTACCGTTATCGCTAGTGCCTGCAGCAGCGCACAAATTAATCAATAAGAGTAATATTAAGCGCGTGGCTTTGGGCGTTGATATTCGCTCACCACGTGCTGACTTATCCAATTTTGCCGCCATTCAAAAACAGTTGTATGAAAGATATGGCGAATCAAAAGTACAAGTTATTTATGTCACTGCGCGAGAAGAGATTTTAGTAGCTCGCTTCAATGCTACTCGCCGTGTCCATCCGTTGATGGCTCAAGATGCTGAAGGTATTGACAATACTAGATATAATTTGCCAGGAGCGATTAAAAGAGAAGTTGAACTATTAGAGCCGATAGCTAGCTGTGCTGATATTATTATTGATACTAGCAAGCTCAATATTCATCAGCTAAAAGAGCGCCTGCGCGATCAAGTGGGTGCAGATAACAAGATTGTCATTAACTTGGTGTCGTTCGGCTTCAAGTATGGTAGTCCTATTGATGCCGATTTTGTGTTTGATGTCAGAATTTTGCCTAACCCGCATTGGAATGCCGCTTTACGTAGTGCCACAGGGTTAGATAGCGAAGTGGCAGAGTTCTTTGCTGATTACCCTGAAGTCAGTGAAATGAGTGACGACATTGCTACCTTTTTGACTCGTTGGTTGCCAGACTTTTTACATAATAACCGCCATACCGTTACCGTTGCTATTGGTTGTACCGGTGGTAAGCATCGCTCAGTTTTTATTACTGAAAAACTGCAAAATCATCTTACTGTGCACTTACCAGAAGCTTTGACCGTAATAGCTAAACACCGTGAAAAAAGTCGTTGGTAGCTAATAGCCCTTAGGAGTTAGTAAGAGCCAATAACTCGTTTTCTTATGAAATGATTGTTTTATTTATAGTCACTATATTATCTACTTTATTACCCCTATTATCAGAGAGCTTTTATGATTGATTGGTCAGAACAAGACATGCGCGTCTCGCGTACCGAACTAAAAAAATCTCACGAGCGTCTGCAAGCTTTATCGATACCGTTAGCGAACTTATCCAAAAAGCAATTAAAAAAGCTACCAGCTAGTGACTATTTTATGGCTGAATTAATGGCTTTGGCGGACATTACTAGTGCTAATGCGCGTAATCGTCAGACCAAACGTGTAGGTAAGTTGATCAGCGAAGAGAACCGTCATGAATTGGTGAAAGCGCTATTTGAGGCTTTTTTTCCTAAAGAGCAAGTCTCCAAAATTGAGAGCTGGCGCGGTAGACTCAACATCAATGATGATGGCACGATGAAGCAGTTTGTAAAGCAATATAAGGCTTCTGAGCATAATAGCTTATATCAACTACTGCTTTGGATCGAGTATGCCAAGCATACTCAAGACGATGAGCTAATGATGGAGTCGGAACAGGACTTAGCGAGCTATATTCGTGAAGTGGCTATTTTGACACAGCTAAAGTAATTTTAATCTGGATAAAGAAACATTATAGAGTCAGCCATGAGCTGGCTTTTTTGTGGTTATTCATCTTGCAATACTGTCAGTATCTCCCCATAAATAGTTGTATTCCATCACCTTTATGAGTTTTAGTTGTTATGGTTAAAGTTTCAGCAGCGAATGATAGCGAAAATAAAATTGAGGACAAAGACGACAGGAAAATTCGTCTCAAGCACCTCATTAAGCGCCTACCCAATTTGCCTGGGGTCTATAAAATGCTGGGTAAAAATGGCGATATTCTCTATGTTGGCAAGGCCAAATCACTAAAAAGTCGGGTAAATAGCTATTTTGCCAAGACCATTGATCATCCAAAAACGCGAGCTTTAGTCGCGCGGATTCATAATATCGAAACTATTATCACTCGTAGTGAAACTGAAGCGCTACTGCTTGAACAGAACTTAATAAAAGAATATCGCCCGCCTTATAACGTACTTTTGCGCGATGATAAGTCTTATCTTTATGTGTTTATTTCAGCGGACAAAGCATATCCACGTTTGGCTTATGGGCGCGGTAAAGGCAATCATCAAAAAGGTCGGTTTTTTGGGCCTTTTCCCTCAGCTCATGCGGCAAAAGAAACGCTAGTGTTAATGCAAAAAATGTTTCAAATGCGCCAATGTACCAATACCTTTTTTAAGCAGCGTAAGCGTCCTTGTTTGGAGTATCAGATTAAGCGCTGCCGTGCGCCCTGTGTCGGTTTAGTTTCACCGGAAGAGTATGCGGAAGATGTTAATAATACCATTCGCTTTTTGAAGGGTGATTCTGGCGAGATTCATAATGCTTTGATTGAGAAGATGGAAGGTGCTGCGGAAGAATTAGATTTTGAAAAGGCGGTTTTTTATCGTGATCAATTGTCGATGCTACGCGAAGTACAAGCGCGACAAGCGGTCTATACCGTGCAAGGTGAAGCCGATGTTATCGCTATCTCTAGTCAAGCCGGTATGAGCGCAGTAAACGTACTTACCGTGCGTGGTGGCCGTGTCCTTGGAGGTAAGAACTATTTCCCCGATGTTGATAGCAGTGAGCCTATCGCTGATAACCTCTCCGCCTTTATTATGTCGTTCTATTTCCAAGTGACTGATGACTTGCCAAGCGAGATTATGCTAAGTCATGAGCTGCCTGATCAGCAAGCGGTCGCGGAAGCATTAGCTACCCATTTTGGCAGCAAAGTAACTATCAAAACTAGTGTCCGTGAGCACCGCGCCGAATGGTTAGATTTGGCTAATCTCAACGCTAGGAATGCGCTAAAAACTAAGCTTGGTGACTATCTAGAGCTGCATGCGCGCTTTAATGCTCTCAAAGATGTTCTTGCTGATGTGACCGATAAAACTATCGATCGTATTGAGTGTTTCGATATCTCGCATACTATGGGTGAGGCGACGATTGGCAGCTGTGTGGTATTCGATCAGGGCGGTTCGCGCCGGCGTGATTATCGTCAGTACGCTATTCACGATATCGTTGGTGGGGATGATTATGCGGCGATGAAACAAGTACTGACTCGCCGTTATAAGAAACAGCCTTTACCAGATCTATTGCTGATAGATGGCGGTAAAGGTCAGATGAGTATGGCTAAAGAAGTACTGACAGAATTGGGTATTTTGGGCGATACCTTATTGATTGGAGTCGCGAAAGGCGAGGGGCGTAAGGCTGGATTAGAGGTGCTACATTTCTTAGATCATGAGCCGCTTGATTTGCCGATGGATAGCAAGGCACTGCATTTACTGATGCATATCCGTGATGAGGCGCATCGCTTCGCTATTACCGCCCATCGTAAAAAGCGTGATAAACGCCGCTCCTCTTCAGTATTAGAAGTGATTCCTGGTTTAGGTGAAAAGCGTCGCCGTGACTTGCTTAATCACTTTGGCGGTTTACAACAATTATTAGGCGCTTCTCAGCAAGAGCTATCCGGCGTCACAGGTATCGGGCCAGTATTAGCCAAGACCATTTACAAGGTTTTGCATGAGTAAGG
>CBETCF010000130.1:0-6485 GCA_965534785.1 uncultured Psychrobacter sp. | reverse complement strand
TTTGCAAGCAGAAACCAATATCGCCATTGAATAATCCTAGCTCATAGTTATTTTGCAGTACCATTACAGGACGGCCATGAAACCAAGTATTTTGACCTAGCGGCAGCTTTAGCTCAGCAAGATGCCACTGAGTCAGATAGTTGTTAATATAATGATCGCCCCACTCGCCATTATGACCTGCGCTTAATATTCTAAATTGATTAAACACTGACATTAATGAAGCGATTGTATCTTTGATTGACTTTGGCACAGATTTTTCTATTGGACTGCGCAGAAACTGACTAATTTTATTTATGTAATTTAGGTAGTTATTTGACATCTCTTTTAATATTTCATTATTACTTAGGCTATTTTCTATCTTATTATTCGATAATTTGGCGTCTAATAACGTATTGACGTACTGAAAGTTTAGCGCCTCATCCTTCTTTAGTAACTGCCAAATAGCCTTAGTGTCTGTCTCTGCTTTATTGATTTGAGACGCAAGTTTACCGATACCTGAATCTTCGTCAAATCGCCGACTTTTTGTTAACTCTGCATGTATCGGCTGTAATAATGGAATACGGCATAGGTCCGCTAATACTGCCCCTGCATCTACCGCTGCCAACTGATTAGCATCTCCCAAAAGTATCAACCTTGCGCCTGGCTTCACCGCACTCACTAGATAGTTGGCTAATTCAACCCCTAGCATAGACGCTTCATCAACGATGATAATATCTTCGCCAAGTGGATTATTGGCATCGTAACGCGGTCTACCTGTGCGGCCAATACCTAAAAGGCGATGAATGGTCTTCGCTTCTTGCAATTGTAGCGCCACATTTGAGGTATCTAGAGCCGCTTGTAAAGACTCCTGCATGCGCTGAGCTGCCTTACCCGTCGGTGCTGCTAATGCTAAACTGGCACTATCTGTACTAAATTTAATGTTGTCATGCTCATCTCCCCTACTCTGCGTCGCTTGTTGTAAGGCAATGACTAACTGAGCAACGGTATAAGTCTTACCTGTACCTGGGCCGCCGGTAATGATACTAAAAGCGTTATTATTAGCGACATTAATGGCTGTCACTTGATTCTCATGAAGACCTTCAGGTATCGCAATTGGTAAAGGAGTTATTTGCTGATTTAGAATATTATTAACGTTTTTTGCTAAGTTAAATTCTGCTTGCCAAGCGCGATGAAGCCAAAAAGTTAGTAATGTGTGGTCATTCTTTTTCAGTTGTCTGTAGACAATGGGTTGATTAATTTTACTTAGGCTATTTTTATGGTTATTACTAGGCAAATTATTGTCGATGCCGCTATCGTCGTTAGCATTAACCTTAGCGAATAAACTTTCTCTATTAATCAGCTCAATAAAAGCGCTTAAGTTGGTATTTTTAAGCCCTTGATAAAGCGTAGCTACCGCAGCAAAACGCTTGAGTAGCATTTCTTTCTCATGATTGCTAACGGCTAGCTGTGTCCATAACTGAGCTTGCTTAGCAAATAAAGTATTTAGAGAGTCAAATATTGATAGCTCGTTGCCAACCTCTTCCTGTTGTTGGAGGCCTGTTTGCGTATCAAGTAGTGCTAGAATTGGCGCTGCTAGCCTCTCTAGCAACTGCTGCTGCCAACTGTATAGAGTGACTACCTCGCCATTGATTTGGCCTTGTAGCGGAACTTCCTGCTCAGCTGCCTCAATAGTTAATACCGTGTGCCCTTCTTCCAAATGAGTAGCTAGCATAATGAATAAAGCACTAAATAAACTACTGTCTTTTGATTTAGCCCCCTGTCGATTGACTGTGTCAAGACTTGCTTCTATCACATTATTGGTCACGCTATAAGCAGAATGCGTTTGCTGACGGCGCAGCAAAATATAATCACTGATATTGCTAGCCCAACTTTCTTGTAAACTAATTGCCGCCTTGCTATTGCTGTTATTACTCATAGGTTATTACTCATGTTTTTTATAAACAGTATGCTGATCCGTATAAATATCTGATTAATGCTGTATTAGTTGCTGATCATTTAAATCAATTTTTAATTCGCTAATCTGGCATACCAAACAATGCATCTAAAGCTTTAATAAAGTCGATCGGAATATCCCAAGTCACCAATCCATAGCTCTCGCTACCTATCGCGTCGCTATCATCAGCTTTATTAACGTCTTTTGATACATCCTCGGCTGCTGCTAAAGAAGCTGAATCATACACCCCTCGTAAAAACACATATTCAACTGCTCCTAGATAATTATCTTCATTCCCTGCATAGTCACTAATCCTCATGCCAAGGAATCGATGTAACGCTACTTGATAAATTGCTGCCTGTAGCCAATATCCTGCTTTTGACATTGCTTGCTTGAGTGTATTCTTATTATAATCGCTTAGGCTATTTCCTAAAAAGTTACTCTTATAATCGACTACATAATACTTGCCAGCGTGCTGATAAACCAAATCAATTTCGCCGCGCAAATAGCGATACAGATGGGTTTTGTTTTGTGCGATGAGCGTCACATGCTTATCTGTCTCATCAGGAAGATACTTTTGAAAAAGCCTACTTATATCTTCTGCCTTAAAGCGCTCTGACAAGCCCATATTGAACTCTAATTCAGCAAACCTTTGGCTAACATCAAGAGAGCGTAAAGATTGCTTTGATGCTAACAGTGGCGCCTGTAACACCTCTTCAATCCAGTCCATTAATGCCTGATGCTTACTTGTATCTATTGAGTCAATATCGGCTGCACTACTACTTCCTGCCTTTTTGGTTGGTAATAGTCGGATCTGCTGCTCAGCACTACTGTAGATTATTGGTAGCTGATAGCTACTAACGGCTCTATCAATAACCTGAGACCATTGTGATGGATTGTTAAAATCAATTTTTTCGAAAACTTCATGCAAAAAAGTACCGGCATTAGCGCCTTTTACAAAGGTAAAACGAATATCGTCCTCTGACTTGCGGCTGAACTCATTGAAGGATTGAAGAGAATTACTATTATTAGTTGGTCCCGACTCTACTGATACCGAATCTACCATTATATCAATGTCTATGGCGTCATCAATACGCTCATCCACCACCGCCATCGCTTGAGTAGAGTCATCTAACTGACGGGCCAAAGCGGTAAAGCTGGTCTTAGCCCAGCCATAGAAGTAATCTGTTTTCATCACCTCTGCAAAAGACGCGTACTCGATAGCTTCTGTGGTAGGTTTTGTGGCAGTACGATTTGTGCTATCTGTTGAGCCTACTGCTTTAGCATAGCTATCGTTATAGAACTCATTGATATTATGTCCTCTGAGCATACCTATAGTGCCTTTGAGTCTATCAGGCAATTCAAACTTTGCCTCTGGGGAATCAAACCAGTAAAACACTGGCTTTAATTCAAATGCTGATTTATTACTAGGGTCTCGTAACACCACATAGAGCTGCTCACTAGCTCGAGTAAAGGCCACATAGCCAAGTCTGCGTAGCTCATCAAAGCCCTCTTCGGTCTCGATATCGGTATAGTAGCCTGAAGTAGTGGCAGAACCTTGCAGCGGTGAGAAACGACGCTGGTTTCCTGTTGCTTGAACCTCTAGCGATTGCTGCATTAGAGCTGATGTATCGTGTTGAGCATTGTCTTGCAAAGCCTGTTCTTGTTGATCGTTATATAAATACAAGCCATAGTCTTCCTTATTGCCAGACTTTCTACTGGCATCGCCCATACCTAGCACATAGACGATAGGAAACTCTAGCCCCTTTGACTTATGAATAGTCATCAGTTGCACGCCAGATTCGGTGGGTAGCGGATATTGCTTAGCCCAATCACTATTGGGAGCCGTGTCTATATTCTGTCTAAACCAAGCTAATAACTCATGTTCACCCATACCTATACCATACTGCGCCATGACGTCTAGCACATGACGCAAGTCCATAATATGACGATCGCCTTCTGGATGAGCCGCTAATGCTTGCCAAACGCCTTGTGGCTGTACTGGGCTTTTATCTAACAGGTAATGCAGTGCCGATAAAATACCAAAGTGCTGCCAACGCTGCGTCCCTTCCTTTAGATAGGTAATAAAGTCTTGATAGCTTTTTCTATTGATTGTTGAGACGTTTGTTTTGCTTAGGCTATTTTCTAGTGCTGCTGAATCATGGCCAGACTCATGATCCGTCAGCATAGCTTTGACTTGTTTGATACTCAGTCCATACAAGTGGCTGGTGAGCACCCGATTAATCATGTCATGGCGATATGGGTATAACATAGCACTGAGTAGCGCTGCTACGTCTTCAGCCATAATAGTTTCAAAAATACTGACATCACTGGTAGTTAAGGTTGGCACCTTGAGCTTAACTAATTCATCTTCAACTCGTTTTAAGTCTTTTTTGGTACGTGCCAGCACGCCAATATCGCTAGGCAGAATCGGTTTGCCTTTTAGAGTTTGAGCACTGTTAAGTAAAGTGGCAATATGCCGTGCAGTGATTTCATGCTCATCATAATCAAGCTCTTTATCATAAGGTAGCTGCAATAAGCTCACTGGCTGATCGGAGAGGACCTCAGTAATCAAAGTGCTATTAAGAGCAGCTGGATTATTGAACCAAGACAGCTGATTATCCATTTTATCGGCTTTAATGTGCTGATAATAAATGCCAGTGCCTAGTTGTGCTAGCTTATTATCAGTAGTCGTTGCTGTTGGCATACCAAACCAGCAATTTAAGGCATCAATAACACCAGCGTTTGAACGACGATTAATATCAAGCGTCCATAGACTGCTCTTATCAAACTGAGCTTTCATATAGTTGTAATTGGCGACATCACCACCGCGAAAGCCATAAATGGCTTGCTTCGGATCGCCAACCAATAGTAAGAATTCATGACTCGCTTTCTTGCTAGTTGACTGTTTGTCATTAGCCGACTGTTTAGTTTTACTCTTAGACAAGTAGATGCTTTCAATCATGGTGGCCTGCTCGCCATTGATATCTTGCGACTCATCAATCAGAGCGACTGGATAATGATGGCGAATATAACGTGCCAGCTTCTGCCCTTGCCGGCCTGTTAAAGCTTGATTCAAGCGCACCATTTGTAGACTAAAGGTCGTCTCACTACGCTCCTCTAAAATTACTGGTAGCCTGTCGCGAACGGCGAGTACTATATGACGATTCAAGTCGGCTAAAACACTAATGATGTAGTCATCGAGATTTTTACTTTCTTCAATGTATCGTTTGAAGTCACGAACGACTTGCAACTCATTAAAATGCGAGTTAATTTGCTCAGTATTTTTTGTTTTGTAAAATTGCTTCCCTATATCATCAGTTTTCTGAAAAGCCTGTATTAACTTTCCGGTATGGCTTTTTGAATCAGATATAAACTTATAAGCAGCAGGGCCATAATCTTCTAATGCTTGAATAATTTTAGGCCATGAGTCTCTATTGTTTAATAACTGTCCTTTTGGGGCATCGTAGTACTCTGCTCCAGGTTTAAAAAAGATATCAAGCTCATCGCTGTGCTCAATAATATTATTGATAAGCCGCTCATACCCTTCAAAAGAAAAATTACTAACTGCAACCTCATTGATAGGCGCCGAGATAAAGTTAAGCGACCGCGTAACATGCTTTTTATGATCGCTAACCGCCGTCAGCTTACCTTGCTGATCTAGCAGATCATAGAGTTTGGGCTGATCATGATGTAATCTGCTCTGAAACTGGCGTAGCTCATCATGGATAATACTGTCAGTAACTTGCTCAATAGCGCTATCTTCAATAATACCCATGCCTTGCTGATGACCGGTCTCGCTACTATATTCAGTGAGCCACTTTTGCGCCAAGCTATCGAGCGTACCGACAAACAGTTTATCTAGCGTGGTTAATACTAGTGCCGTGCGTCGAATAGCTTCGGTCATTGGATAGCTATAGACATGATCTAGCAGATAGCCTATTAAATGCAAGTTAATAGGATCTTGCATGAGGTCAGCTAGGCGTGCGTACTTAGCTTGCTCTATTAGCCAGTTTTCACGCTCTCTTTTAACCTGTTCGCGCTTTTCCGCAGCGGCTTGTTTATCATAGGCAATATCTTGGTTTAATTCATTAGCGTCTGTCTCAGTATTCGAATCTACCGTTTCAGGCATCACCTGAAGCAGGTCAGGATACAAATCACCTTTGTTATTAACATCAGCACTCAAGCTGTTGACCCACTGCAGCAATTGATAAAACTCTACCAAACGGTCGTGAATACGCTGACGCATTTCTGCAGCAGCGGCTCTAGTGAAGGTAGTGGCAATGATTTGCTCTGGCGCACGCCGTGCCTCAATCAGTAGCCGTAGTACAATGCCCGTTAATGTCCAAGTTTTACCGGTGCCAGCCGAGGCTTCAATAAGATGCTTACCCGTCAACCCCACAGCAACCGCTGGTACAATATCCGCTTTACGTGCACTTGTATCGTCACTATCCTCGGATAGTGGCGACTGCGCCTGTATAGAAACATCGAGGATATTAGAAACATCGAGGATATTAGTGGTATCGGTAAAGTCTTTCATATAAGCGTACAC
>CBETCF010000129.1:0-6553 GCA_965534785.1 uncultured Psychrobacter sp. | reverse complement strand
TATACACTCTTATTTATATAGTATTCAAGGCTGAGCTATACATAAGGCTGTACTGTTATTTAGATACTGTTACTAAGCTGTCATGCTTAATATTAAAGCTTATATCGACTGCACTAAGATTCAACAATAGGGGCTACCCGAACATGCGCATTTGGAAATATAGCGCTAAAAGTTGAACCCTGTCCCTCTGAGGATTCAATCTGCAAAGTAGTGTCATACTGATATAGAACATGCTTCACAATGGCAAGTCCCAATCCTGTACCACCCGTGGCGCGACTGCGACCGCTATCCACCCGATAAAAGCGCTCGGTCAAACGTGTTACGTGATTTGGGGCGATGCCAATGCCGTTATCGGTAACCGCAAACTGACAACCGGTTGTGGTCTTCGTCCAGCTGATAGTAATATCACCCTGTTTTGGGGTGTATTTAATAGCATTAATGACTAGGTTAGATAAGGCACTGTTTAGATACATCTCTGAGCCGTAGAGACCATCATAGGTGTCTATCTGCAAATGCAGCGTATGGTCATATTCTTGATTATAAGCCTGTGCATCATCATAGACTTGAGTGAGCAGCTTAGTCATATCGATATAATGTAGCTCATGGGTCTCTTCAATCTCAATGCGCGACAGCAATAATAAATCATTCACCACTCTATTCATGCGAGCAGTCTGCTGCGTCATTAATTCAAAACCGCGTCGCCACTGTGCTGGCATATCGGGCTGATCTGAGAAATTCTCCAGATAACCCATCAGCACCGTTAATGGCGTTCTTAGCTCATGAGAGACATTGGCTACAAAATCGCGGCGCATTTGTTCTAGATGTTGCAGGCGAGTCACATCATAAATGATCAGTAATTTCTCATTACCAAAAGGCGTCAGCTCACACTTTAAATAGCGATTAGAATCACGCCAGGAAGCTATATGCACCCCATCACTAGGTGTTACTTTAGAATGATAGTATTGCCTAAACTCAGGCACATCAATAAAATCGAAGATGCTTTTTCCATGATGTGACGATTGCAATAATAACAAGTCTTCAGCAGCTTGATTCCACCATTCCAAACCATCATCGTCATTGAGTAAAATCACCGCATCTCTTAGGGCACGTAAGGCACTTCTTATTTTCTTAAGTTGATCCGTGGTATTTTGCAGTGAGATTTGATTGTCCTCTTGCTCGCTTTGTCTTGGCATCATCTATATCCCTTTTACTTATTATTGTTATTCAATCAGACTAGAAAACCGATAGCCAGTACCACGGACGGTTTGGATCAAGGTATTGCAATCATAAGGTCGCAGTAATTTACGTAAGCGCCGAATGTGCACATCAATCGTCCGATCTTCGATATAAACGTTGCCGCCCCAGACTTGATCTAACAGCTGAGCTCGGGTGTAGGCACGCTCCGGATGACTCATAAAAAACGCCAATAGACGATATTCTGTTGGACCGAGATCGATAATATTATCATTTGCGGTAATGCGTTGGCTTTTGGAATCTAGGCTAAGCTTGCCTATCACAATCGGTTTATCACTATTGAGCGCACTAGTACGACGTAGTACTGCCTTGATTCTGGAGATCAATTCACGGGTTGAGAAAGGTTTGGTCATATAGTCATCCGCCCCTGCATCAAGACCGTGCACTTTACTATCCTCTTCACTTTTAGCCGTCAACATAATGACTGGTATCTCAGCAAGCAGCTCATCACTTTTGAGCATCCGGCAAAAATCAATGCCGCTTTTATTTCCTGGTAGCATCCAATCGAGCAAAATCAGCGCCGGCCTATGATCCACCACTTGCTGGTGCGCCTCTGCGACATCAGCGGCCTGCAAACTCTCAAAGCCCGCCATTTCTAGGGTCATCATCACCATCTCACGAATGGCAGGCTCATCTTCAACAATCAAAATCTGCTCATTGCGCATACTACGACCTCAAAATCAAAGAGTAAAGTTAGAAAATAAAAGATATTTAGAAAAAAGCAGTATTGATCCTCTGCCATTATCTGCCTATTAAAACACTTAATTAAAGCACTTAATTATGACAACTTGATGACACTTAATTTTTAAAACGACTAACAAAAAAACTAACGCCTCATCATAACGATTTTTAATCCATATATCAGCCACTAACCTACCCTCTATAGAGATTATTTTTATAAAAAACTCTTTTTCATCAAACTGTCATATTTACAAGTCACAATGGCCTCACTAAACACGAAATGTGATTTACAAAGTATCGATATTACTATTTTAAACATTCAATAAAAACTCAAATATGCTTACTTTTTAGGAGAAATAATGCGTTATTCATTAATGGTTATAGCCATCGCCAGCAGCTTTACCTTAGCCGCTTGTAATCAATCCCCCAATAGCAACCAAAGCAATGAGCCAAATACTTCAGCCGCCGCCAATGCTGGATCCACTGAATCTGCTGAAAGTGTCTCAATGAATATTACTGGGGCGGGCGCATCTTTTCCGCAGCCTATCTACGCTAAGTGGTCAGATGCCTATAACAAAGCAACGGGCGGTCAAGTGAACTACCAGTCGATTGGCTCCTCTGGTGGTATCAAACAAATCGTTGCCAAAACGGTTGATTTTGGGGCATCCGATGCACCCATGACGCCAGCTGAATTAAACGAAGCCGGTCTGATTCAATTCCCAAGCGTTATCGGCGGTGTGGTTCCTATCGTCAATATCGAAGGTATTGAGCCGGGTCAATTAAAGCTAGACGGGGCGATGCTAGCAGATATCTATTTGGGCAAAATCAGCAACTGGAATGATCCTGCCATCGCTACTATGAATCCTGACCTAACCCTTCCTGACGCTACCATTACCACGGTATTTCGCTCAGACGGTTCGGGAACAACTTTTAACTTTACCGATTACCTAGCCAAAGTCTCCAATGATTGGAGCGACAGCGTTGGCGTCGATAAGACGGTGAAATGGCCAACATCAGCAACGGGTGCTGGCGGTAAAGGTAACGAGGGCGTTTCAAGCTACGTGAGTCGCATGAATAACTCTATCGGTTATGTCGAATACGCCTATGCCAAGCAAAACGGCATGGCACACGTTGCGCTGAAAAATGCTGCCGGCAATGTGGTGCAACCTTCTGCGCAAACCTTCGCTGCCGCCGGTGACATCGACTGGTCACAGCAAGAAGGGTTTTATAAAGTTATCACCAACTCTGAGACCGATCAAGCATGGCCCATTGCTGCAGCGACTTTTATCTTAGTGCATAAGCAACCTGAAGATGCCAAACAAGTGGCAGGCGTTCTTAAGTTCTTTGACTGGGCTTATAGCCAAGGTGGCGATGATGCTCTCGCATTGGATTACGTGCCTTTTTCTGACACTGCCGTAGCTTTATTCAAAGCGAAATGGAACGAGGTGGTAGATAGCGAAGGTAAGCCTGTCTATATCACTACAGCTACCGCTGCGCAATAAATCGAGACTCAATTCGCTTAGACACTAGAGGCTTTTATGGCAGATCTAAAATCCCAACTAGCAAAACAAAAGCGCTACGATGCGGTTTTTGTCAATGCCACCAAAGCATTTGCACTCTTAGTGCTCTTGTCGCTTGGGGGCATCCTACTATCATTAATTATCGGTGCTTGGCCGAGTATCACCGAGTTTGGTTTGGGATTTTATACTAGTAATAACTGGGATACGGTTAATGAGCAATACGGTGCGCTTGCGCCCATTTACGGTACGCTCGTCACCTCCTTTATCGCTATTTGTATTGCCGTTCCAGTCAGCTTTGGGATTGCTATCTTCTTAACCGAGTTATGCCCCAACTTTTTAAAAAAGCCCTTGGGTATTGCTATTGAGCTGCTGGCAGGCATTCCCTCTATCATCTACGGCATGTGGGGACTGTTTGTATTTGCCCCATTCTTCGGGGATCATATTCAGCCTTGGTTTATTGAAAATATCGGCCCCCTACCTATTATTGGTAAGTTTTTTATAGGTGCGCCGATGGGTCTAGGACTATTTACCGCCTCGTTAATACTAGCCATTATGATTATTCCCTTTATAGCCGCCACGATGCGCGATGTCTTCTCTGTAGTGCCAGATCTGCTAAAAGAATCGGCGTATGGCATGGGCGCAACCACTTGGGAGGTGATGTTCAAAATCATCCTCCCTTATACCAAAGCAGGTGTGGTTGGCGGGGTGATCTTAGGTCTTGGTCGGGCGCTTGGCGAAACCATGGCGGTGACTTTTTTGATTGGCAATGCTTTCAACATTAGCCCCAGTCTCTTCACCTCTGGAGTGACTATCACCTCAGCACTAGCTAACGAGTTTGCCGAAGCTTCTAGTGAGTTGCATTTAGCATCCTTATTACATTTGGGACTGATTCTGTTTGTGATTACCTTTGTGGTGCTATCGATATCTAAGCTGATGCTCATGCGTATTGACCAAAAAGCGGGGATTTAACTCATGAGTGTTATAGATAATAATAGATATTTAAATACTCAAACTGCCCAAACCAGCCAGCCAGCTTTAAGCTTTGAGAATCGCTATGACAAAAGGCTGTATAACCAACGTCGTTTTATTAATAAACTGGGGCTTGGTTTTGCCGCATCAGCGCTTACATTTGGTTTGTTTTGGCTGATTTGGATCTTGGCGACACTGTTTGTTGAGGGCTTGCAAGGTTTAATTGAGATGCCGGTGTTTACGGCAGATACGCCGCCACCAATGGGTGAAGGCGGTCTGCGTAACGCCATTGTCGGCTCAGTGCTGTTGGCAGGTTCAGGATTAGCGATTGGGGCACCAGTCGGCATGATGGCGGGCATTTATTTAGCGGAGTTCTCTAATGGCAGTATGCTCGGCAAAGTCACTCGGTTTTTAAACGATATTTTATTATCCGCGCCATCCATCGTCATCGGCTTATTCGTTTATGCATTAATGGTCAAAGGCCAGAGCTTCTCGGGTTGGGCCGGTGCATTGGCATTGGCGCTGATTGTCATCCCTATTGTGGTGCGCACTACAGAAAACATGCTAAACCTTGTGCCTAATACCCTGCGAGAAGCCGCCTATGCACTGGGTACACCCAAATGGAAACTGGTCAGTACGGTGACACTTAAAGCTGCCAAAGCAGGTCTGACTACTGGTGTTCTGCTCGCTTTTGCTCGTATTACTGGTGAGACTGCGCCCTTATTATTTACCGCCTTAAACAATCAATACTTTAGTACCGATATGAGCCAACCGATGGCCAATCTGCCAAATACCATTTATCAGTTTGCTATGAGTCCTTATGATAATTGGCATGCGCTGGCTTGGGCGGCGGCGCTACTGATTACTATGACCGTATTACTATTAAATATTGCAGCGCGCTTTATAGGCGGCAAAGATTACAGCAGATAGCTTAAAGCTAACCATAAATAAGTATGGATCATAGCCAAAAATAACATTGAGATTTAAAACTTGAAATAACGGGATACCCTTTATGAGTGATATATTAGAGCGAGCAGTGACTAAGCCCATGATAGATACCTTCAAGCGTAGCTCGTTGACGCAGCCTAGCTTTGATTATAGCCGAGCGCAGCAACCTGATAGCACCTATTCGACTGAGCAAACTTTAGCTTTAGCCGATAGACCCAAGCACATGCCTCCTGTCAAAATAGCGGTTAGGAACTTAGACTTTCATTATGGTGATTTTCAAGCATTAAAAAACATCACTATCGATATTCCAGAGAAACAAGTGACCGCCTTTATCGGCCCATCGGGCTGCGGTAAATCAACTCTGCTACGTACTTTTAATCGTATGTATGATTTGTATCCTAGTATGCGGGCTGAGGGTCAAATTATGCTTGATGGCCGAGACATTTTAGCCAAAGATAGGGATGTTAATTTGCTGCGAGCACAGGTCGGCATGGTATTTCAAAAGCCCACACCCTTCCCGATGTCCATCTTTGACAATGTGGCATTTGGCGTGCGCTTGTATGAAAAGCTCAGCAAATCGGAGCTGAATGAGCGTGTCGAATGGGCACTCAAAAAAGCCGCTTTATGGCTAGAGGTTAAAGATAAGCTCAAAGCCTCAGGACTGTCATTGTCAGGCGGTCAACAACAGCGGCTTTGTATTGCCCGTGCAGTAGCCACCAAACCTGAAGTCCTGTTGTTAGACGAGCCAACTTCAGCGCTTGATCCGCTATCCACCGGCGCGATTGAGGATTTGATTACCGATTTAAAACATGACTACACCATTGCTATGGTGACCCACAATATGCAGCAGGCTGCACGCGTATCCGACTACACCGCTTATATGTATTTGGGCGATATGGTAGAAATGGATGAGACCCATAAAATATTCACTAATCCAGCGCAAAAAGCGACTACCGACTATATTTGCGGTCGTTATGGCTAAGTTGCTGGTTTTATAGCCAACACCAATGCAATTAAGAAAACAACCATAGCGATAAATGTTATTAAACCAGAGTAAGCCCTTGCAAGCCATACGCCTAAAGGGCTTAACTTTTTATAGTTTAAGCTTCAAAACTTAGATCCTTGCTAAGCAGGAGGTAGACCCTCATAAGCCTTTTCTAACAAATCTTTTAGCTCCTTAT
>CBETCF010000128.1:0-6652 GCA_965534785.1 uncultured Psychrobacter sp. | reverse complement strand
CGTTTAGGTGAAACAGCCATACGAGTTTTCATTGGTTGCGCAAATAATTGGATACGATACTCCTCCACCATCCAGCGATACTCACTAATAGCAGCGTCGCTAGCACGATTTGCCAGTCGCTCCATATGCACATCTAGCGCGTAGACGCCGTCAAGATCTGAGTCCAAATTATGTTCGAGCCTTTCGATTCTCAACTCTAACGCTTCTAAATAACGCGGATACTGTTGCCAATGACTATAGTCCATCCGGTAAACAAAGTCAGCTAAATGTAGGTCTGCAAGCTGGTCTTCAATATCATCGATGGACTCCCCGAATATCTCCTGATCGAGCATTAGTAGACTCTGGCGGATGCGTTGCCAGCGAGTATAAACTTGTTTAAGGGTCTTGATGACGCTTTGACCCGTTAATAAGAAGTTGCTGACCACCACCTCTTCGGTTTGCTTATACTCCTCCAAAGTAAAGGGCAGCTCCTCGGCTAAGCCAACCGCTATGCTATCCGCACTTTCAGGCAAGTCGGTACTATGATCGAATAGTACATAGTGCTCTTCAAGAGCCGCATCTAGCGCCGCATCAATGACGATAGTCTTTAGCTTTTCCATATCACCAAGTGGCGCAAAGGCGAGTTTAAATATCTTATCGATTTGACTAGTCAGTTGTTTTTTCTTAGCGCCAAGCTTAGCTTTAATCAGTGTCAACACCCCGATACGATGCGCCTGTAATGCGGCATTGACATCAGTGTATTGGTGAATCGATACCGCCTCCCCTGCTTCATCTGCAACCAAGGCCGAGAACTGCTTCATTACCACGCCAGCGCTATGCCGATTCTTACTAAAACTATAGTGCTCAGGAAACTCGCTATGTACGCCTTGCTGCTCGGTCACTGCTTGACTGGTCTCAGAAGCATGACGAATTTGTAGCGTTTGTAGGTCACGACCCTTTTCAATCACTCGATTCTTATCATCAACTACCGATATTTGCGGCTGTAAATAGCGATCAATGGCTGACGGATTGAACTTATCTGGCGTAACCGACATAATGCCGCGGCGATTAAGCGCATAACAAAGCTGCTTGAGCAAACCTTGTTCGCCTTCAGGCTTAAGCTCATCAAACAAGCTATCGGCCGTATCTGGAATAGGAACGATTTGACGGCGAATGTCTTTTGGTAAGGATTTAAGCAGCTGTAGCACTAGCTCATAGCGCCAACCGGGCACGCCCCACAATAGCTCGATAGCATCTAGTTGTGGTAAGGCCGCTAGAGGTACCCGAATGGTCACGCCATCATCATCGCTAGCAGGATCAAAGACATAGCGTAGTGGCAATCTTAAATCGCCTAATTGCCAGACTTCGGGGAAGTCTCCGGTAGTGGGCGCTTGGCTATTAAGCACATCTTCATCGGTAAAGAACAGATATTTGGTATCACTCTTTTCCATCTCTGCACGCCAATCTTCAAAAGCTTTACGACTGGCTACGTGCTCAGGTATTTTTCTATCATAGAATTGATATAGTGACTCTTCATCAACCAACAAGTCGCGGCGACGTAACTTATCTTCGATACGCTCAATATCTGCAATCTTATCCATATTGTGTTGTAAGAAAGGCGCTTTCCGACCTAGATTACCAGTAACCAGACCATCACGAATGAAGATTTCTCTTGATTCGCTTAGATTGACTTGCTCATAGTTAGTCAACTGCTTAGGAATAATAATTAACCCAAATAGACTGATTTGTGCATAAGCTTTTACCCGACCGGTTTTCTTCGACCAATGCGGCTCAAAATAATGATATTTAAGCAAACTCCCTGCAGCAGAGATA
The DNA here is from genome assembly GCA_965534785.1 of uncultured Psychrobacter sp. GTDB lineage: Bacteria > Pseudomonadota > Gammaproteobacteria > Pseudomonadales > Moraxellaceae > Psychrobacter. The sequence continues at coordinate 4,840 of CBETCF010000128.1, read as the reverse complement.
ATCCATTCTGGCTCAATTTTGGCCACATTACGCATGAAAACTTGCGAGGTCTCTACCATCTGAAAGGCCATGACCCAAGGTGGTATTTGCTTAAATACCGTACTTGACGGAAATATCTTGGCCTTTTGCTGACGAGCGGCTAGATACTCGCCACGATTTTCAGTTTTATGAGCAATAGTAGACAGCAAACCTGTCATCAAAGCACGATGCAGGTTGGCATACTTAACGGCTTTTATTTCCTCATCTTCAACACTGGTAGGATCGCTATTGAGTACCTCTTTACCATTGACCTTCGAGCCAACCATATCGGTAAGTTTAAGCTCAGTGACCATTTGCACTAGTTGGCGATGGGTTTGATGCCATTCACGCACCCGTGGAAAGCTTATAAAGTGCTTTTTGGCAAACTGACGGCGTTGATTATTAGACAGTTTATTACCGTCTTCATCTTTTTCAAATATAGCTTTCCAAAGACTTAAATAGAATAAAAAGTCAGAATCATCTTGCCGAAATAGCGCATGCTTTTGATCCGCTTGCTGACGCTTATTAGCGGGACGTTCTCGTGGATCTTGTACTGCTAAAGCCGCTACAACGATGAGCATCTCACGAATACAATCAAAATCGCTACCGCCTACCAGCATACGAGCTAGCCTTGGATCGATAGGCATACGTGCCATCTTTTCGCCGGTTGCAGTTAGGCGCAAATGATCTAAAGTCTGCTTACGTTTTGGAATGCTAGCGGCTGCATTCTTAGGAACAATGGCGCCCAGCTCATCGAGCAATTTATGACCATCAGTAACTAAACGGCTATCGGGTGGCTCGATAAATTCAAAATCATCAACGCTACCTAGACGCAGGTTCGCCATCTGAAGAATGACTGAGGCTAAGTTAGTCCGAAGAATCTCAGGCTCAGTAAATTCTGGACGACCGCTAAAGTCCTCCTCAGAATAAAGACGAATACAAACGCCTGGTGCGACACGACCACAACGACCTTTACGCTGATTAGCAGCAGCTTGCGAGATAGCCTCAATGGGTAAACGCTGCACACGTGAGCGATAGGAATAACGCGAAATCCGTGCAAAACCCAAGTCAATGACATAACGAATGCCAGGAACTGTCAATGCGGTCTCGGCAACGTTGGTAGCGATAACAATTCGGCGTCCACGGCCTGAGGGCTGAAAGATACGCTGCTGCTCTTCATAAGTTTGCCGTGCGAACAATGGCAATACTTCAGTGTGCTTGGGACCATGACGCTCAAGCACTTCTTGGGTCTCACGAATCTCAGCTTCAGTGGCGGCAAATATCAAGATATCAGCTTGGTCAGCATGACCTTTATTTTGTGCATCGCTAAAACATTCTTCTACGGCGGCAACCACCGCACGCGGTAAATTCTCTTCAAAGTCATCATAGCTGTCATCATCTGAGCTACTGACTGGCTCATCAGTCAGCGGACGATAACGCACTTCAACCGGAAAGCTGCGCCCTTCGACGTTGAAGATAGGCGCTGGTATTTGTCTTTTTAACTTAGGATCATAGCGGCTAAAGTATTCGCTAAAGCGCTTAGTATCAAGGGTTGCCGATGTAATAATGACTTTTAGATCAGGACGCTTGGGCAACAGCTTTTTAAGATAACCCATAATAAAGTCAATATTAAGGCTACGCTCATGGGCTTCGTCAATAATGATGGTATCGTATTTACTTAAAAAACGATCATGACCCAATTCAGCGAGCAAAATACCATCGGTCATCAGCTTAACGACTGATTGCGCCGTACCTTGCTCATTAAAACGAATTTTAAAACTGACCGTATTTCCTAATTGCTCGCCAAGCTCCTCAGCGATACGGTTTGCCACACTACGGGCTGCTAGTCGTCTAGGCTGCGTGTGCCCTATCTGACCTCTGATACCGCGCCCTGCCAGCATAGCTAGTTTAGGTAATTGGGTGGTCTTACCAGAACCCGTTTCACCCGCGACAATAACTACTTGATTATCGATGATGGCTTGGATTAAGTCTTCGGCACGCTGACTGACTGGCAGATCAAGGTTTAACTTGGTGGGTAAATCCTGTGGAATGCTATCAATACGCGCTTGCACAACTTGCTGTGAGCGCGTTTTTATTTTGTCGTATTGGGCGCGTTTTTTAGCTAATTCTTGCTCTGCTTTCTCTTGTTTTTTATCATTAGTATCATCAGTATCTTTATTAGTATGCTTCTTTTTAGACACGGCAGCACGTGCCAACTCACGCTCTAAGCGGCTTAGATAATAGCTGTCTTTGGCGAGTACCGGCAATTCTATAAAGCTTTCTGCGAAGTTGTTCAAATTTTTGATGTCAGCTAAATTATTAACTTCATTGCTATCTAAATTGCTGTTTAAATTTTCAGAACTATTAAGGTTCGATATGTTTTTACTATTGTTCAAGGTATTAGGCATATTTGCTTAGGCTATTTATTATTAAGAAGTGCTTAGATTATGGGGATATTTCAGAGGTGATTCAAGGTGGTTATAGTGTTTGCTTGGCAACTAAGATTTCTTCTAGCTGTCTGCAAAACGCTCTACAGCTAGAAGAAACAGCCTGAAAATTAAATCACTCGCTACTCGTATAAATAGTTTGTTGATTAGTGACCGCTCCTATAAAGAAGTTTTGCACCTTTTGCAGTGGCACCCTAGGAAAAGGCAGGCGCAATGAGAGTATTAAGGTCTCGAACGCTACCATCTCATCGGCTAATGCTTTAGCAATATCAGGCTGAACCTGCAGATTGTCATAGAGATTATTAATCAGCCAAGTTAACTGTGGAAAATTGGGATTATCATGAACTTGATAAAGGACTGGAATAAGATCATCAGGAATTTGGCAGCGCGTTTTGCGAATTATGCCGTTCTTGTAGTACATATTTAAAGCCATATTAGGGTAATTTCCTTAGGTTCTTAATACTTAGGTAGCCGACATATTCTTTATCGTCATCAACAAGCTCATGACTATGATTAGTAATAGGCTCAATGACTAATTGAAAGTTTGAGATTAGATCGTTGACGTTGTAAATATCATCAATATCCACTTCAAACTTATCATCGATATGGGAAGCGGCGTTAAATGGCGATTCTTTATCTTTGTAAGTAAACTCTCGATAAAACTCACTTTGCTTGGCTTGTCTAATGGCCTGCGCCTGAGTGGCAGCCACGATAAGTAATTTATAATGAAACTCTTCGAAGCTGCCACGCTGGTAGCCGCCTAAATTAATGAAGAACAACTTTAAATCATTATTACTGTCTGTATTATTAGCTTGCAGCTTATTTGACTTTACCAATTGGATAGAATAATTATCAACTTTAGTAATAGCACGATAAGAGTCAATGTGCCATTTATTTTTGACTTCAGGCCAGTGGCTATTGATAGCGGCAATCAATTCGCTTACTTTATTAGCTACTCCAAAGAATATGTCATGCTGCTCAATCAAACGACCTTTGGGACGTCCGCCTAATTGCACCATATATAAAGTTGACATAGCTATTTATTACCTTATTGGTAGATAGTTCTTGTAGAAGCCAGCGTTACACCAAAATTAAAAATAAATTCAAAACTTGAGGTTATTTGCTTTGCCCTAAAAAATCTTTGACCGCAGCAACTGTAGCTCTAGGATCTTCTTCATGTGGCACATGACCTAAGCCATTAAATATCTTGAGCTGACTATTAGCGATATCTCGATGGAAAAGCTTGGCATTTTCAACAGGAATAAGATAGTCTTGCGCGCCCCATAAGATAAGCGTTGGCTGTGTTAATGATTTGATTTGTGCTTGATCTTCAAAGTTATCAAACTCACGTAGCCGATTTGATAACGCGCCGCGATTACCGGTACGCAGTGACAAGTCATAGTAACGATCTACTAGAGTATCATCAACTTTACTCTCGTCAGCATAGACACTTAGAATACTTTTTTTGACTAAACTGCGAGGTAAAATATTACTCAAAATAGGTTTGAGTAACGGATAAGCGGCGAGTCTAAAGCCAATAGGAATACTCTTTGGAGTGGCCCGATAACCAACCGCATCTACTAGAATAAGTTCGCTAACTCGCTCAGGATATAGCGCGGCAGTACGCCAAGCAATTTTACCCCCTAAGGAATTACCCGCTAAGATAACCTTATCTAAATTTAACTGATCTAATATCTCTATCACAAAAGTGGCGTAATTGGCGCTAGTATATTCAGTAGCTTTATCAGTAAAAGGCCCGGTTAAACCAAAGCCTGGTAAGTCCATACTAACGACGCAATACTCCTCGCTAAGCTCCTCTGTCCAGCCTTGCCAAGTATGCAAACTCGCTGACGTACCATGTAATAGAACGATGGTCTTAACGGTTTCTACACTAGCGCATTTTGTAGTGCGCAGGACATGCGCTTGCATACCATCGATCTCTATAAATTCGCTATTAGGCAATTGCCATTTTTTAAGCTCATCAACGCTCTTATCAGACGCCCAATAAACGGCTATCAATACGGTTAATGAAATACCCGTCGCTAAAATAGCGAATAGAATAATTTTAGCTAAGCGTTTTGGCATAGTGGTTGGACTCGAAAGATAGTAGTGGAGATAGAAGGTTGATGTTTATGAGCGTTCTACCTCCTCATTAAACTTCTGCAAGCTCATTTTTTTTATTAGGGTTAACTTATTATCATAGATTTCAACAGTGTCTTTAGCAATCATAATTAGTACGATTTCATTACGACTGTCATAGTCACCCTCATAATAGGGTGACCTTCGTTACTGTCCTCAATAGTCAGCGTCGATAGACTATTATTATTACAGGAGCATTCATTTGCGACCGCTGTTATAGAAGTTGCTAAAGCGGA
>CBETCF010000127.1:0-6683 GCA_965534785.1 uncultured Psychrobacter sp. | reverse complement strand
AACGTTTAATCTTTAAACCATTAGGTTAAAAGCTAAACGGTTAGTCAAAAGCCGCTCTCTTTATTGAGGGTGGCTTTTTTTGTGGGAGTTGGTTTTGTTTATAAGCAATAATAAGAGTTGAGCTAACCCATCCTACGTAACTTTGCCGATATGTCTTGTAGAGAAAAAATAATGCTAACTATAGAGTTACTCAATAAAAAAACAGCTGAGTCTGAAAAGGATATTCAAGCCGTTGCCTATATCGAAGCTATTATTCAAGTTCAAGACGCTTGGTCTTGTAAAACCTTAAGTGAATTGCTTGAGCAAGATAGTATTAATTTATTAATTGTTTATCAAAGAGATAAAGTCGTTGGTTATTGTCTTTATCAACATCTCTTTGAACAAGCAGAAATATTGCGTATTGGTACTCATCCTGACTATCAGCGCCAAGGTATAGCCTCAAAACTATTTGCTAAGTTGAATCAACAACTACAAGAGTTAAATGTTGAAAGTTTAATGCTAGAAGTACGAGCTGATAATTTGCCTGCGATAGCCTTATATGAGCAACAAGGGTTCGACATCATTCATCGACGTAAGGGTTATTATAAAGTGGCGCATCAACCTGCTATCGATGCTTTGATTATGCAACTGAATTACAAAAAGGGAAGTTGAGGAAAGTTAGTATGGTTATCGATGATAAGGCAGAGTAGGCGGGGTGTTTTTACAGTCGTCTGTAGTAGGTAAATAGCTGTCATCGGCTTTCATACGCTCAAGCATAGCAATACGTTGGCTTAACATTTCGACCATCAAGTTAATATTGGCCTGCTGTTTTTTCACTTGCTCTAATTTTTGCTTAGTCACATTGAGCTGTTCATCAAGATCTAAATTACCATCGTAATAATCATCTAGGCTATTCTTTATTTCAGTAAGAGTAAAGCCAATAGCCTGTGCGCTTTTGATCAGCTCAATGCGCTCGACAGATTCGATATGGAACTCAGTATATAAGCGCGAACCGGCCTGACGCTTACGTGATTTGAGCAGTCCTAACTCATCATAATGACGGACGGTATCTTTAGTAGTATTAGCTAGTGCTGCTAATTTACCAATTAATAAAAAGGTAGTATCTGACATGGTGATTATCCTTTAACCGTTGCCAACTAGCAATATTGCTAAAGCCGCCATATTTTTGAATCATCATTGACATTATCTAGCATAGCTACAGGCACAGAGATGGCTGCAGCGCTTGGCCAGTTGACCGAGCCTGCGCTCAATGACTTATCCAATTGCTGCAAAAAATCATTACGACTTAGCGTAATAGCGCCTAAACTTAATAAATGATCGTTTGGTAACTGACAATCCACTAAGGCAATGTCGCTCTCAGCACACAACTGCATTAGACCCCAAAAAGCTAATTTTGAAGCGTTAGAAGCATGATGAAACATCGATTCTCCAAAATAAATATGGCCAATCTTTAGCCCATAAAGACCGCCTATCAGCTTGCCTTGCTCATCCCAAACTTCAACGCTATGAGCAAAGCCATAGTCGTGTAGCTGAGTATAAGCCTCAATCATTTCTTGATGGATCCAAGTATGCTCGCCTGCAACCTGATTGTGATTAAGAGCATCACTACGTGGCAAACTACAAGCATGAATAACTTGATCAAAGGCTTTATTGAGCGTCAATTGCCAGCGCGAACTTCGAGCTTGCTTGCGTAATGATTTACTAGGCTGATAATCTTTAGGGATAATCACGCAGCGTGGTTCAGGACACCACCAAGCGATAGGCTCATCTTCATTGAACCAAGGAAACAGTCCTTGAGCATAGGCGGCTATCAACGTTTCAGGCGCTAAATCGCCACCCATTGCCACCACGCCGTAGCCATCAGGATCGACTTGCGCAGGATTGGGAAAGCTATAGTGCCCAAGACTTTTAATCGTTTTACCAAAAGCCTCGGGCGTTATGTTATTAGCCTTAAGTTCTGATAGACTCAATTAAGCCTCTTTATCCGCAGTTAAAGTGGAAGCATAAGTATGATCAGCAGCGACCGTTTCACCGATAGCATCTAGATATTTCTCTGCATCGAGAGCGGCCATACAGCCAGTACCTGCTGAAGTAATGGCTTGACGATAGACATGATCAGCGACATCACCAGCGGCGTATACGCCTTCAATACTAGTTTGAGTGGCATTGCCATTAATGCCACTATTGACGATGATATAGCCATCTTTCATCTCAAGCTGGCCTTTGAACATATCGGTATTAGGCTTATGGCCAATAGCGATGAATGCCCCATGAATATCAAGCTGCTTAGTGCTACCATCTTCAGTAGATTCGATAACGACACCGTTGACGCCCATATCATCGCCAACTATTTCTTTGACAGTATGGTTCCACTCTATTTTGACATTGCCGTTTTTGGCTTTTTCAAACAGCTTATCTTGCAGGATTTTCTCAGAGCGCAAGCTGTCACGGCGATGCACTAAAGTCACCTCAGAAGCAATATTAGATAAATAGAGCGCTTCTTCGACAGCTGTATTACCACCACCGATGACCGCTACTTTTTGATTTTTATAAAAAAAACCGTCACAAGTGGCACAAGCCGAGACGCCTAAGCCTTTGAATTTTTCTTCAGATTCTAAGCCTAGATACTGAGCGGAGGCGCCAGTCGAGATAATCAAAGCATCACAAGTATAAGAGCCATTGTTGCCGAATAATTTAAAAGGACGCTCATCTAGCTTTACCTCATTGATGTGATCATAGACCAATTCGGTACCGAAGCGTTCAGCATGGGCTTTCATGCGATCCATCAAGGCAGGACCTGTCAAATCATGAGCATCACCTGGCCAATTATCAACCTCAGTGGTGGTGGTCAGCTGTCCGCCTACTTCTAAGCCCGTTACCATAACAGGCTTCAAGTTAGCACGGGCGGCATAAACAGCGGCGGCATAACCAGCAGGGCCTGAGCCTAAAATAATGAGTTTTTCGTGACGAGTAGAGGTGTTGTCAGTAGCCATGTATATTCCTTGGGATATTTAAAATTTAAAGGATAAGAGTTAAACTATAAAGTTTAGAAAATTAGCTATTAAAAGTAGCTTTTATAATATTTTTTAATTTATAACGTTATTCAATAATTTTGCCGATAAGTTTATTGATACCGTTATCAGTGCTAGCGAATGATACTAGTATACGTGGCAGCATACGGGCAGAGAAGTAAAAGTGCAAGTTTGCTAAAACAAACATCATTATCATTAGAATTAAACTATACCTTAAAATTAAAGCATGCTTTGTTGATAACACAGTCGCCACTTTAGCTAGGTATTTGTTATCATAACCAGTTATATAAAGAGTAGTAAAAGCCATGGAAACAGCGACTTGTAAATATAAAGTTATTTTAATCACGCTGTTATTATTCGTGGGCTAGGTAGTTAGTAAGCACTTGAACACCTAAGCACGGTTGTGAGCAGTCGTGTGTCACCATTTATTTAGTATCGATATATTGATAAAGGCAGATCCTACGTGATATCAGCAGCAGTTGTAGATTATTTGAAAAAAGGGGTATTTACCATTCTTGGGTTAATGTTGGCAGTTTATCTGTTCGTTATCCTAATGACTTATACTGGTAATGACCCTAGCTGGTCACATATTAGTAGTGATATGACCACTATTAATAATATGGGCGGCGCTATGGGCGCTTGGTTGTCCGATTTGCTCTATAGCTTTTTTGGCTTTGGTGCTTGGTGGCTATTAGTGTTTATGATTTATGAGTCCATCCTAATTTGGTGGGATAATAAGCCCACCTTTTGGGTGCTGCGTTTGGTCGCCTATGTGTTTTTATTGCTGAGTGCTAGTGCGCTATTTGCGCAAGTAGTGGCCTTGATTCAGCAGGTTGCAGACCCAGTAACCTCAGGTCTTAAAGGTGTCGCTGGTGGCATCATTGGCCTTGAGCTACAAGCTCGTTTAGCTTTATTATTAACAAAATGGGGTAGTGTGTTATTTTTGTCTCTATTTGTCGTCATAACCGCTACCTTTGCCTTTAACATTCATTGGCTATCGCTCTATCACAAATTAACGGGTTTGCAGTGGTTAGGTTCAGGTATTAGCGCTAATGCCAACGCTAGTGAAAATGGTAATGGCTTTGAGGAAGCTAGCTCTAATGCAGCCGCTGCTAAAGCAACTGAGAGCGATCATGATGATGCTCAAGTAGCACCTGAGTATGAGCAATTGCCGCTTGAGCTGCAAACTGAGACTAGTACGACAGCGCCCCAAAACACCAATCGCTTCAGTCATGTGTTGACTGATTTTTTAGTGAAGTCAGGGTTGGGTGCTAGTGTTAAAGAGGCTATGGCAAATGCGGAAGCGGCTGCCACTAATAAAGCCATGACTGACAATCTGCAGACCGCTACCGCTAATGGTTCCACTAATAGCTCTCATGATTTGGCTAACGAGCGTTCCGAGAGTAGTGCCACTACTGCACCGTTACGCAAAGTTGAGCCGAGCTTTGCTTGGAATGATGCTGAAACCGTAGAGGATTTGTTAGCTCGCGATTCAGCACTTGATCAAGCTTCTCAATCAGCCGCCACTTATCCAACAGAAAATAGCTCACAAACAGATAGCTCTTATCAGACGGAGTCGGAGTCTCTGCCTTCTGACAGCAGCCATGCCGAAACCAATATCAAAAACAGTACTGAAAAACACTCTACATCAGCAGTGACGCCGACGACAGCAGATCAGGTAGATGACTTAGCTGATGCTTGGTTAGCTGAGCATACTGCCGTTACTACTGAAAATGAATCTGCAGCCAATGAGCAAACTGATATTGCACAAACGCCTGTTGAACCAACTAGCGCTGCGCCGGCTAAGTCTATTGTTGAGCCTACAGCTGTAACTGAAAATACCGATGAAAAGTTGGCTATAACAGAAGCGATGGTAAGCACAGCTCCTGTTGCCGCTGCTGCAAGCCAGTCAACGCCCGTGGATATGACGCCAACTAATACGCCACCTTCTAATCCCAAAGAAGCGCCAAAAGCAGAAGTAGTTGCTGACGTGGAGCCAGTCAGGGCTACCAAACCAACCGTTAGCTTTGCGGTACCGGATGGCGATGCGAGTAATCACATCACTGACATGATGCCTGAGGATAACAGTCCGGCTGATAGCCATGCTGAGAATGAACCAGTCATGCCAGATATCCATGACGATGAAGCCTTTGCTAAGCGTTCAAGATCGATGCAAACCGCTGAATATCGTAGCAGTCTCAGCAAGCTTCCAGATCTCTCTATTCTTGATAAACCTGATCCTAATCGTAAGCCTAACTATACCATCGCTGAGCTAGAGCAATTGTCAGAGTTATTAGAGATCAAACTGCAAGAGTTCAATGTAAAAGCAAAAGTGGTACAAGCGATTCCAGGGCCAGTAGTCACCCGTTTTGAAGTTGATCTGGCGGCTGGTATTAAAGCCAGTAAGGTCACAGGTATCTCTCGCGACTTGGCACGCTCACTGTCTATGGCGTCATTACGAGTGGTCGAAGTCATCCCTGGCAAGCCCTATATCGGTATCGAAGTGCCTAATAAACAGCGCGAAATGGTACGTTTAATTGAACTACTAACTACTGAAAAATATAAAGATCCTAGTGCCCAAATCAGTATGGCTATGGGCAAAGACATTGGTGGTAAACCGATTATTACTGATCTTGCTCGCGCTCCGCACATGCTAGTGGCTGGTACCACAGGCTCTGGTAAATCGGTATTGGTCAACTCTATGTTGCTATCGATGCTACTCAAATATACCCCCAATGAGCTAAGGCTCATCTTGATCGATCCCAAGCAGCTTGAGCTGGCTAACTATAATGATATTCCGCATCTGTTAACGCCAGTAGTTACTGATATGACCGAGGCCGCTAGTGCCTTGTCATGGTGCGTGGCAGAGATGGAGCGCCGCTATCAGCTAATGAGTCTACTTAAAGTACGTAAGCTTAATGAATTCAATAAAAAGGTCATCGCCGCCGAAAAAGCGGGTAAGCCAATGCTTGATCCATTATGGCGACCGAACGATAACGTCAGTATTAGCCAAGCCCCTAAGCTGAAAACGCTACCGATGATCGTTATCGTTGCCGATGAATTTGCCGATATGATTATGCAAGTGGGTAAACAAGCTGAAGAGCTGATTACCCGCCTAGCACAGAAGTCACGAGCTTCTGGTATTCACTTGATGCTAGCGACTCAGCGTCCGTCAGTTGACGTTATTACTGGTCTTATTAAAGCTAATATTCCAGTGCGAGCGGCACTGCGGGTCAACTCAAAAGTAGATTCACGCACTATCTTGGATAGTGGTGGTGCCGAAGACATGCTTGGTAACGGTGATATGTTGTTTTTAGGGCCAGGTCAAATTGAGCCAGATCGAGTGCACGGCGCTTATGTCAGTGATGAAGAAGTGAACCGCGTCTGTGATGCGTGGCGCGAACGCGGCGCCCCAGATTATATCGATAATATGGCGGGTAACTTTGAGCTATCGAGTCCTGGCGGTGGTAGCTCAGGCGCAGCTTCCGGCGAAGATGATGATCTATATAACGATGCGGTAGCCTTTATTATGGAGACTCGCAAAGTCTCAGCTTCTAGTATTCAGCGCAAATTTAGTATTGGTTATAACCGCGCCGCGCGTATCGTTGACTCAATGGAGGAGGCCGGACTGGTCAGCTCTATGGGTAAAAG
>CBETCF010000126.1:0-6722 GCA_965534785.1 uncultured Psychrobacter sp. | reverse complement strand
ATCGTCATTAGCGACTACGCTGCCATCGGCGCCGGAGATCGAGTTGCTAGCCATCATTTCACTATCTAAAGTGTCATAATCTATGGCTTCGCTATCTAAATCATCATAGTCGATAGCTTCATCAGTAGCGGCAGCTGTCGTTGCTGTTTGTAGGTCGGCCTGATTTGTTGATGCTGTAGCGTCTGAATTATCGGCAGCTGTTTTCTGAGTATTAGTAGTATTGGCAACTGCTGGCGTTGCACTAGCTTGGTTACCATTAATAGATACAGTGGTTTTTATCTTCTCTGGCGGATAGCATAGACCTGCTTTAGCACAGCCTTGCCAGCCAATAGTGACGGCGCCGTTATCGATGCTTTTGCCATTACTGCTAGTCAGCGTGGTGGTGGCGACCATATTGGCTTGGTCAAATACCGGCACTTGCCCATAAGTCGGATCATCGATAGAGATCGGCTTTTGACTGAACTTAAAAGCACTGGCGGTTACCCCAGCTGGCAAATCAAGCTTGAGCTGATCCTTATAGACATAATGCTCTGGAGTAATATCGAAGTTAATCGCTAAGCGCGTGCCTGTCGTGAGCGCTTTAGTGCTGCTCGTCACTTGAAAAGCTTGGTCTACGGACAAAAACTTAGCAGGTTTTTCACTACTACTACCAAATAAATCGCTCAGGGAAGCCGCTGATGCTGACGTTGACACCGTCATCGAAGTAGCCATCAGCCCAGTGCTTGCTACCCCCGTCAATAGCGAGCCACTAGACAAAGCTAATGCTAGTAGATAGGCTTTTTTTGAGCGAGCTGTTTTGGGTGGTGATGGATTATTGATTGACGTCTTGCTAGACATAAACGACTACCTTGTTATTACTGGTTTGGCACTAACATTTGACTGACTTTATAAGGTTATCGAAGCGGAAAGATTGCTTATTTGCGACTAAACAAACTTATCGACGACTTGCTCGCTATTAACGCGTAGCCGGAATATTGATCTTAGTTTTTACTTTTTCTGGTGGGTAGCACAGCCCTGCTGTGGCACAACCTTGCCAACCAATAATGAGCGGCGCATTCTTCGCGCCTTTACCATTACTAGTCGATAGCGTGGTAGTGGCAACGACTGTTCTTTGTTTAAATACTGGTACGCGACCAAAAGTAGGATCATCGATAGAGACCGGCTTTTGACTATAAGTGAATGGTGTAGCCTTTATGCCTTTTGGAAAGCTGACTTTCAGCTGGTCTTTATAAACGTAATGACCGGGAGTAATATCGAAAGTAATAGCTAGACGAGTGCCTTGAGCGGTAGCTTTGCTGCTAGTCAATACATCAAAAGCTTCATCAACCGGTAAAAACTTCGCTTTTGCCGCGCTACTATTACCGAATAGCTCGTTCAAGCCAGCCGCTTGTGAGCTTATTGAAGCCATTGCAAGCAGTGAAGTCATAGTTATCACAGTGACTCCAGTGGCAACTGCTTTAACCGATTTCAAAGAGCTTGAAGTAAGTTTTTTGGAGATTTTCATAATGGACTACCTTTTTTTGCAAAAAGCTATTCTTAATAAAAAATACCAACCAATAAGGACTTATTGATTGATATTGAGAACTCGTTAATTTAATCGCTATTGATAGACTATCAACGGACTATTCAGAGCTAATTTAATCATCATCTGAGAGGCTTAGCTTTAAAAGGCTACCGCTCAAAAAGCGATTACAGCTTCGCATAAATATCGGCATCTTGACCTTCACCGCCCAGCTGTTCATCTGCGCCTAATGAAAACAAGTCATACTGACGACCTTCACTACCTGGTGCTGCATACTGCAATTCATTTTCCCAACCATCTGTGGGATAACCACCCTTAATATAACCGCCTTCTGGATAGTTTTTGGCGTCGCTTGGTGGCGTAATAAGAGCGTCCAAACCTTGTGCAGAAGTAGGATATCTTGAGTTGTCCACTTTATACATATCTAATGCGTTTGACACTGTGGATAAAGCCGTCTCTGTGGTCTTCACTCGCGCCTTATCACTTTGTCCAACCACTCTTGGCACCACCAAACCGGCCAAAATGGCTAAGATAACGATGACTACCATAATCTCAATCAAAGTAAATCCTGCTTGAGAGCTGGTTTTTTGGGGGTTATGCTTATTTACCTGAGGTAAGTTTGGCTTAATCGTAATGTTTTTAACTTGATCCATCATAGTCATCGCTGGCATCCGTACTGTAATAATGAAGGTAGTAATGAGAACTGCTAGTTGCCATTAATAATTGAAAAGCATAACTAGCAGAAATAATTATCACTATAGACTATGAATTTGTATTTTTCCACTATAGCGCAATGGTTGATTTTACAGAAGGGCAAACAAGGTTCAGTCAACAATATACAACAGTAAGCAAAACTTAAGAAAGCTGTGACTTGATTAAGAAGGTTCAAGCCAAGTAATTTGAATAGCCTAGAGCAATATTTAGCGCTTTAGCCTGCCAAGTCATTCATATTGACGATAGGTAACATCACCGCCATGACGATGATCATTACTACTACCCCCATCAGCACTAGCATCAACGGCTCAAGCAGCGATAACAAAGTACTGATAAAGTTAGTGGCTTCGGCCTCTTGCATGTTAGCGGCGCGGCTGAGCATGTTCTCAAGCTCGCCTGAGTTTTCCCCGCTCTTTATCATCTGCACCATCATTGGCGGAAAATAGGAAGAACGCTCTAGCTGACTGGATAAACTAGCGCCTTCGGTGACTCGATCAGCTGCACTAATGATAGTGCGTTGAATGTGCAGATTAGTAGTCACCGCCGCGCCAATATGTAAAGCCTCAATTAGCGGTACCCCTGAGCGCACTAAGATGGCCAAGGTACTGGCAAAGCGGGCTGCATTAAGACCTTTAGAAAGTCTTGCCAATATCGGGAGCTTTAACACCAGACTATCAAGAGTCAGCTTGCCGGCTTGCGTCTGTGCAAAACGATAGAATAAAAAGGCGCTAGCGGCAACTACAAGTAGCATCAGCCACCACCAATCGGTGATGATATTAGATAGCGTCAGCACGATCTGGGTAATCAAAGGCAGTGCTTGCTCGGATTGTTCAAAGACTTTGACAATTTTGGGCACCACAAAGCTCATTAGCCCCATGATTACCGCCACCGCCATAACCATTAGCACGATGGGATAAACCATCGCGCCTTGGATTTTCTTTTGTAGAGCGAAGCGGTTTTCGGTGTAGTCAGCCAATTGGTTGAGGATTAAGTCTAAATGACCAGACTTCTCGCCTGCCGCAATAGTAGCGATATATAGCGGTGGAAAGCTGGCAGCCTGCTGCAAAGCGCGAGCTAAGCTTAAGCCCTCTAATACGTACGAGCGCACGGCTAGCATCAAAGATTTGATATGAGTTTTAGGAGATTGTTTGGCGACAGCAGCAAGGGTTTCTTCTAGCGGAATACCAGCCGCCAGTAATACCGATAATTGACGAGTCAGCAGGGCTAACTCATAAGCAGAAGGCTTTTTATAACGGTTTTTAGTTTTGCTCTGCCGATCATTAACCGCAATGACCTCTACTGGCGTCCAGTGCTTATCACGCAGCTGCTGACGTATTTGGCGAGCTGAATCGCCTTCTAATAAGCCTTTTTGCATCCCGCCTCGGTCATCAAAAGCTTTGTAATGATAAGCGGTCATAGTGACAAGTATCCTAAATAATCCAATAAAGGCGGAGCAGAAACTGAGGTCGTGATAGTCAAATGTCCAACATGCTCTAATATAACGTAAAATTAGCTAGAGTAAGCTTTAAAATTGATAACACGAAAAGGCATTTAGATAGAAGTATCTACGCTCAATAACAAGGTAGCTTAAAATAAAGTAGCTTAAAATAAAGGCGTCGAATCACTGCTCTCAGGCATCATCCCTTGCAGCAATAACACATCTAAATGCTGCTGCTGTAGTTTTTTATCGAAGTCGTTAACTTCGGCAATGAGCATTTTTTCAATACGTTTATCGCTGGCATAAACACTAAGACGCGCACAAATCACTGCCAATTGGTAAACGCGCTTTTTACAATAGCTATCCAGCCCTTGTAACAGGCGCACCATATAGGGCGTCTCTAAACTAGCGTAATCATAATCACTAACCACTTGCTCGCCTAAGGCTGAAACTCCATAGCTTATGGATAGATGCGCACAAAAATAACAGCTGAATAAATAACCGATGACATGGCCAATATAATAGCCACGATCGTAAGTAAAGCTACTAACGCCAAAGTGACCTAACACATAGCTGTTGAGACTGCCCTGATCGGCAATAGGTTTGGGGTGCTTGAGCTTGCCAATAGTAGGCAAGCGTAATGGATTGTGACCGTCTTGAGCCGTCAGCTGCCAACCCGCTGGCTGCTGTGCTGGCATGTTACTGACGATATCGGCGATAATGTCATCGACCACATGTAGCTGCTGCCACAGGCGCTCAATCGACTCTACATCGAGCAAACCACGCTTATCGAGCTGCTCGGATAGCTGGAACTGCTGATACTCAGCAAACTGAGTCTTTAAGGTTTGTACCAGATAAGTAGGACGCATGCTCGCTGGTGCTAGATACAATAAGCGCGTACGTTCATGCTGAGCATGGTAAAGCGCTAGCCGCTGCTCAGCCAAACTTATCTCGCTATCATCGACTACTGGTGCGTTCTGACTAACCTTAACTTCTGCTGTTGGCACTGAAAATAGCTCTAGCAGTTCAGCTTTACTGGATACCGCTGTGGACGCTAGTGTTAATGGCTGGTAGTTACTCATATTATCCCTCTCACTACTTGTGTCACTGTTTTTTTCAGTATCAGTAGCGGCAAAGTGTTGCTCAGAATTTGGTTGAGTCATAAAATATCTTCATTAACGACAATCGATAGCGCTTTAGCAGCAAAAACTTATAAAATAAGCTTGCTCTATAGTACCTTAACGCACAGAAGTTGTCAGCTGCCAAAGCTATCGCTAAGCTATTATCATCAGCACTTATCGAAGGCTAATGCCTTCCGTTGCCTACTATTCTTCACTAACCATTGTTAGTCTAAATGTTCGGTATGTCATCCGATTATAATAAAAAAGCGCCAAGACTAGTAAATTAGTCTTGCCGCTTTTTTATTTTTACAGCCAAAGGGCTAAATAGTAGTTCAATAGCAATAATAACTTATAAGCTTAATGGCTAGCTAGACTACTAACTCTTTTTGATACTGTTGGCGATAGACTTTTGGCGAGACACCATATACGCGTTTAAAGGCTTGGCTAAAGGTCGAATCTGATGCGTAACCAACCAGCTCACTAATACGGCTAATACTATTCTGCTGCAAACGTAGATAACGTGATGCCAAGCGCAGTCGATAATCGATAAGATAAGTCAATGGTGGCATACCTACTACCTCTTTAAAGCGTTGGGCAAAGCTTGAGCGTGACATCCCTGCAACTTCTGCTAACTTATGGATCGTCCAGTTTTTACTCGGCTCATAATGCATAGCGACCAATGCTTTAGTTAAGAAAGGGTCTTTTATAGCCTTTAGCCAATTATCTGTCGCTTCAGGTAGTTTTTCTATATAAGTACGCAAACATTCAATCATCATAATACTAGCCCAATGATTGATTACCGCCGTTTTGCCCATACGATCATGTTCAGACTCCAAAGTAAGTAATTTTACTTCGACATCTACCACCCCAAGACGCCCATCAGCACTCTCGCTAAGCTCAGGTAGCATAGAAGGTAATACTGATAATAAAGGACGTATCATCTCTTTATCATACTTACATTCAATGATTACCAGACACGCGTTAGGCTCATCTCCACTACCAAGCTCAATAATATCTTTAGTATTTTCTAGTAACAGACTATTGATTGATTGTGCATTTTTACCGTGATGAGAAGAAGCATAGCTGATATGTTGATGAGCATTGCTGATCATAATAATATCACCCACCTTTGCTTCTCTTATTTCATTGCCAACATCTAGACAAAAAGTACCAGACAGCACCAAATAAAACAAAATAGTATCTTTGCTATCAATGGTATATGACCAATCACCAATGCCGTTTAGACGATAGTACTTGGTTTCGCTTAGATGTACGTTCTCTAATAAAACGCTAAGTGCGTCCATTATTTTCTTCCTTAACCACTTACGGCAATTTTCAAAACTTAGCAAAAGTAACCATCTGCTCAATACTACACAAGATAAATCTGCTATCGTGGACTGAAATAAAGTTATAGATACGTTACACACATATTGAGCATGAATTATTAAATATAAGGCTTTTGCCAAATATAAAAGTATGTCTAGAAGCAACTACACCACTAGCAACTATTTGCTCAACACTTACTCTATTACTGACTTTAATTATCATTGATTAATTTAACTTATTAATTTAAATAAAAATACTTAACAATTAACAGCTTACTCTTAAATTTAGTAATTTGTCACTACAAATACAATCTAATAGTGACAAAACAATATCTTAGATATTTTTTTGGCACCAGAAGGCTAAAAAAGACGATAAGCTGCTTAATATAAGCCATTCATAATGATTTATAGGTTTTATGATAATAAAAGGAAGAGGTAAACTATAAAGTCTAGACGCAAAAAATTGCCCAAAGAGGCAAGCGTTAGATAATCAAAAAAGGTTTTATAAGGGTTTGGGTATTAAGGAGGGATAGTACTAGATAAATAATGGGGCGACTGATGGGACTCGAACCCACGACAACCGAGATCACAACCCGGGGCTC
>CBETCF010000125.1:0-6725 GCA_965534785.1 uncultured Psychrobacter sp. | reverse complement strand
AACCAGTAGGCTAAAGGAGTAGCAAACAGCATTAGGCACAGCGTTGTGATACCAGCGAGCTTAATACTCACCCAAAATGGGACTAGCATCGCTGATAACAGCGCTTCATCTATCATAATGTCACTACTGTCTGATCATAATGGGCTATTTACTTAACTTCTAAGTATCCGGCATCTGCAAAGTATTTTTGTCCTGCAGGCGATAATAGATAACTGGTAAAGTCTGTGGCAGCAGCTGCGTCACTAAGCACTACCCCATCTTGTAAAATAGCAGGATAAGAGTCTTGCGCTAAGATGTAGAACTGCTCTGGAGTAGCTTTGATGGCCGATACTTGTGATTGGGCGACAAAGCCGTAGTCGACACTACCGGTATTGGCATACTGGAAGGTTTGACCGATATTCTCAGCTTGTATCAGACGTTTTTGGGTATTTAGCGAATCATAAACGTTTTGTGATTGTAGATAAGCTTTGGCAGACGCACCATAAGGAGCAAGATCAGGGTTAGCAATGGTAATCTTAGTATCAGACTGTTTTGCTAATAGTTCAGCTAAGCTTGCTTGATTAAGCTCACCTACTGGATGTTTGACACTATAAAAAGTCAGCTGTCCTTGGGTATAATTAAAAGGCTTATGCTTTGGCGCATCCGCAGGTCTCTCTTGAGCCCATTTAGCCGGAAACTCTTGGTTAGCAGATAAAAAGATATCGTAAGGGGCACTCGCCTGTATTTGCGCATAGAGTTTACCTGAGGAGGCAAAGGTCAGCTCAATCTCTTGATTGGGCAAATTGTTCTCGGTTTTGTAGCCTTCCACTATTTTGGGCAGCACATCAGATAAGTTAGCCGCCGCCGCAATGCGGATTTTCTCTCCTGCCTCAATAGCTTCACTTGGCACTACAGCAGTCTCATCAGGCTGCACAATCGCTTCATCAGTAGTGGCTGGCGCTTGCTCAGCATCGGTGTTGATATCGGTATTGTCTTTAGTACAAGACGCTAATGTCAAAGCAACACAAGCTGAAACACCCACGGTCAATACCGTCTTTGATGCTTTCGTCACGAGCTGCATCAAGGTCTTATTGCTTTGCTTATCATCATAACCACTTAATTTGCTGATTTTCATAGCTTATCTCATTTATTCCCTATGATAGATGCTGACATAAAGCAGGCAACCTCTATCAAAACTATTTCAAATAACTTGCTAAAACGACTAAGCAACAATAGCTTTATAACTATGCTTACTTAGCCGTGGTAATTTTTTATTATTTATAAACTGTTTTATCTAGCTCTTTAAACGCTATTTATCTAGCCATTGTTGCTAAGCCACTTAGAAGAATCATCTTCATAATATTCTTGTTTCCAAACTGGAATATCGGCCTTAATAGTATCAAGTATCCAGCGGCAGGCATCAAAGGCAGGATAACGATGCGCGGAGGCCACCCCTACCCAAACAGCCACATCACCGATTTCTAACGCGCCAATGCGGTGGATAGCAACGGCGCCGATAATATCAAAGCGCTGTTTGGCCTCTTCAATAATCTGCCGACCTTGGTTAATCGCTAAGTCTTCATAACCATAATAAGTCAAACTATCGACGCTGCTATCATTATTGTGATTACGCACGCGACCCTCAAAA
This sequence comes from uncultured Psychrobacter sp., assembly GCA_965534785.1. Taxonomy (GTDB): domain Bacteria; phylum Pseudomonadota; class Gammaproteobacteria; order Pseudomonadales; family Moraxellaceae; genus Psychrobacter. Next base: position 5,098 of record CBETCF010000125.1, on the reverse strand, counting down.
CTGACAAAAGCACCGCAGCCGTCATCATCAAGCATGGCTTTTAGTCGAGCCTCATCAATAGCCACATCTAATAGCGCAAAACCATCAGTCTCTGCTAGCCTATAGACTTCATCTACGCTACGTTTGATAGTCATTGACTGGCTGTGTACATTGTCTGTCATTTTCAGCCCCCTGCTACTGGCGTGATAAACACGACGCTATCGCCATCTTCAATCTCATCCGTCCACTTAGCAAAATAATCGTTCACCGCTACCCGCAAATCAGACTGCGGACGACTAAAGCGATGTTTGCTACTTAATTGCTCATAGAGCTCGGTCAATGAAGTCGAAGGTGCCACGGCAATTTTTTCTTCATTGCAATTAGCTTCATCAGCTAAGCTAGCAAAATATAAAACGTTAATATTCATTAAGTCATTGCTGTTTGAATCAACAGTCTCATGGGTATTAATCTCTAAAGTACTCATAGTAGTCTCCTTTATCTTAAGACCTAAGCATGACTATAATCTGACTTGCCGCCAGTCTTAGTTATTAGGCGCACATTATCAATAACGATGTCATGCGATATCGCTTTGGTCATATCATAGATGGTCAAACAAGCCACACTAACTGCGGTTAATGCTTCCATTTCCACTCCCGTTTTATGGGTGACTTTTACCGTGGCACTGACGTTAATACTAGTATGCTCATCATCATAATCAAAGCTCAAAGCTATCTTATCTAGTGGTAGCGGATGACAAAGCGGAATTAGGTCGTGCGTGCGCTTGGCAGCCATTATGCCAGCGATATGAGCGGTTTGAGTGATGCTGCCTTTTTTGGTCATGCCATCAGCGGCTTTTATTTGCTCATAAATGCCAGTTGGAAAACGTACTTGGCCGGCAGCGTGAGCTTCTCGGGTAGTAGTGGTCTTGCCGCCGACGTCGACCATAGTGATATCACCGTCACTATCTAAATGCGATAGAGTGGGTTTTTTAGCATCAGCGCTCATAAATTCAGCCTTGTTGTCATCGATATAATTTAAGAGTGGGTTAAAGTGGCGCAAGCAAGCTTAAAGTCATCAAGGGTATTGAAATTGGTCAAAGATTGCCACTCTGGTATCACTGAAACCGCTTGCGTAATAGGCCTGATAAACCTCATTACCTGTCGCTCTCCGCTATCAATATAGGCCTTCAAACCCGGTTCAATATTTAGCTTATAAAGGCCTAATAAGGGGTATAAATGCGTGTCATCGGTAAGACAGACTGCCGCTTTATCATTAGCTGTAGATACAGTGTAACAGCCTAACGCTTGCCACAGATCATAAGCATTAACCAAGCTGTCGCAACTAATTACCATTAACCACGACGCCGAAGAATCTTCAACTTTATCGCTATGATTAATCTTCGCAAGCTCCTGCAGTGCCGACTCAATAGCGACCAACGGCCCTTCTGTCTCGCTATCTGCAACAACGGAGGGAGAGTTATAATCAGCAATAGAGAAGATAGGCGTCTGTGCATTAGTTACCAGCATTTCATCTAGCTGAAAACCACGGCCATTATCTGCAATCATAATAGGTATTTCTTTATTAGCAGTACCTTTATTAGCCGCATTTAACTTAAGCGCTTGGCGCACATGGTAGTCAAGTAAGCGCTCGCCATTAGGCAAAGTCAGCTCAGCTTTTGGGGTGCCCATACGTCTAGATTTGCCGCCCGCTAAGATGACTATCCCTGCTAAACCTGTTGTCAGAACTGAGGTTTGATTGCAATGATTCAAACTGTTTACAGTCGGTTTAATCATGGCTAGGATTGGTACGCATAAAGTGCGGGACAAAGTTACAAGGACGAGTACGATTATCGAACTGCTCTTTTAGGATATCGTTCCAACCGGTACGACAAGCACCGGTAGATCCTGGCAGGCAGAATATACCAGTGCCATTGGCCATACCTGCAACCGCGCGCGACTGAACCGTTGACATGCCAATATCATCTTTTGAGATCAAACGGAACATCTCCCCGAAGCCATCGATAGACTTATCGAATAATACGCCGACGGCTTCTGGCATACTGTCTCTAATATAAAATCCGGTACCGCCGGTAGTAATCACTGCATGGATATCGGTGTCTGCTATCCAGCCGCTTATTACTGCTCTGATTTTATAAATATCATCAGTGATTAACTGACGATCAGCTAGCTTGTGACCGGCAGCCTTTAGCTCATCTACTAAGTACTGTCCTGAGGTATCTTGCTCAATGGTTCGGCTATCAGAAACGGTTAAAACAGCAATATTAAGGGGAATAAATTCAGCGGCAGGCTTGCTCATGGATGATCCTTAATCAGTATAAGTTGTCATGATTAATAACTACTAAAAGTGTAGTCATTATTAAAGATAAAAATATATAGCATAGATAATTTGAAAAATAATTTAACCACCAATCATTGATAAATTATTCATCATACCGCTATTGGACTCATGCAAATGATGATGCTCAGGCTTAATCGGCATAAAGCTATGCAAGGTATTAACCAAACCCTCGACATCATCGTTTTTTAGGTAATGACGAATATCATAATTACCTTGATCAAATAAGCACAGATGCACCTTGCCTTGGCTACTAACCCGCAAGCGATTACAGTTATCACAAAAATGCGCGGCATAAGGCGCAATCATACCGATACGTCCCAAATAATCAGGGTGGCTATATTCTATCGCTGGGCCATCACTACTACCGCGCGCGTGTGGCTGCCAGCCCTGCTCTAATAGATACTCAATAATGCTATCGGAATGCGCATGCTGAGCAAAGAACAAATCGCTGTTATCACTAGTTTGCATAAACTCGATAAAACGATAAGTGATTGGCCGATCTTTAACATACTCCATAGCACTTTTAAGGTTCTCAAAGGCGGTTTCCGCCATCAAGATACTATTAATTTTCAGCTTAATATCAGTAGTCTCAAGTAATTTGTCCATATCCGTCAGCAATTGCGGCAACATGTTAAAACCGGTCATCTTATGAAAGATATCCGGCTCAAAACTATCCATACTGATATTAATCTGATTAAGCCCAGCGGTGTTCCAGTTGGCCAAATGTTTGCCCAATTTATAGCCATTGCTAGTCATAGCGATAGTTTCGATACCGGGTGTTTGCTTAATAGTCTCAATGATATCGACCACATCGCGGCGAATCGAAGGCTCACCACCGGTGATTCTTACCTTCTTAGTGCCAACGTGGGCAAAAGCGCGAATAAGGGTATCAATTTCAGTAACGCTTAATTCATCTTCAGGCGGCTTGCCTTGATAGCCATTAGGCAGACAATACTCACAACGAAAGTTACAGAAATCAGTAATGGATAGACGCAAATAAGTCAGCTGACGCGCAAAACCATCGGTCAGTTGCTGAGAGGAAGGCACGAATAGATCAGTAGGCGTGGCTAGTATAGAAGGTGTTCGACCATCGACAATAGCAGGTGCAGTGACAGGCGAATACATTTGCGTACTCCCTGTTGTAGAGGTGTGATGTGTCATATAGTGTTACCGTTAGTGTTGAATATGTTGTGTGCTTTAGGCGTTGCCTCAGGTTATGAATGAAAATTTGAAATAAGATGTGATACTTTGTAATATTATAACCATTTGGTGAGCATAATATACTCACCTTCTAGATAGTCTACTACTACTTTAGTCTTATTCAACAGCTCAAGAGCTTTACTAAATAGTATTACGGATACGCTAAGGTTACTACTGGTAATAAGTAAGCATTAGGGCATAAAGCTATGACCAAGGAAAGGGTTGCACTTGTACTTTCTCACCTGCTGACACATTACCGCTATCTTGAGCCAAGACGATAAAGCAGTTGGCATGGCTGAGCTGCTTTATACGGTGTGACTGCTGTTTATTAAAGCTAGTCACTTGGTAATCGCCCTTTTCGTTTTGAGACAAGACGCCACGCTGGAAGTCTTTGCGCCCGACCGACTTTTTAATATCATTTCCAAGCGTTGCCCATACGCTAACAGCCATAGGCAAATCTTTATCATCCACGCCGGCTAAGCGCCATAATGCTGGGATGACAAATTGTAGACTGCCAACTATGGTGGATAAAGGGTTACCCGGTAGGCCAAAGTACAATACTGGCTTATCTATACCTTTATTCAGCTCGCCAAACACAAAAGGCTTACCCGGCTTCATCGCTACTTTATAATGATTGATTTGACCTAGTTGCTCAATAACGGTAGTCAAAAAGTCATAATCGCCAACCGATACACCCGCTGTAGAAATTAGTACATCGCATTCCTGCATAGCTTGAGTGACCGCTGCGGTAGTCTGTTCAAGATTATCAGCAATGATGCCATAATCACGGATAACGACAGGCAACTGAGATAGCAAACTTTTGAGCGTTGGAGTGTTAGAGTTATAAATTTGTGCCAAGCTCTCAAGTGGCGAGCCTATAGCTACCAGCTCATCACCTGTGGCCAACACACCGACAGTCAATGGTTGATAAACTTCAACTTTATCTATCCCTAAGTTTGCCAATAAACTGATATCGGTAGGATTTAGGCGCTTACCTTTAAGTAAAACCACTTCACCGCGCTCAATCTCCTCGCCTTGCTTACGGATATTGCTATCCGCTTTAGCCGCTTGCGTAAGCCTAATATCATAAGGTTGCGACTTATCGATGCTAGCCCTTAGCTCAGAAAAATCAGTATTCTCTTGCATAATAACGGTATCGCAAGACTCTGGAACCACAGCGCCAGTAAAGATTCGCACGCCTTGCCCAGCTTGTAGCGTCTCAGCAGAGCTATTTATAAATCCTTTAGAAAAAGGTTTTCCCGCTTGTGACTCGCCAACGATTTCAATACAACTATCAGATGTCAGCTCACTACCTTTAGCAACAGCATAACCATCCATAGCAGATATATTCTGTCTGGGTACATCAAAGTCTGAGGTTATATCCTGAGCCAATACCTGATTTTGGCTAGCTAGCAACGCACAAGTTTGCGTAGCTTTATCGGCTAAAGGAGAATCCTCTTTATGGTAAGTCGCGATACGCTGAGTAATCGCTTGCTTAAGTTGCTCGACGGTAATCATTATAATTATACTCACTTATCAACAATGTCTAAGACTCATATTA
>CBETCF010000124.1:0-6751 GCA_965534785.1 uncultured Psychrobacter sp. | reverse complement strand
CAAAACCTCTGTCTATCACTATTACTATAAAAAAAGACCCAATTATGTCTATTGTTATGCGTTCGATGAGCGTTATTATTACCGCTGCGTTTTTGCTAAGTGCTTGCGGAGAGCGTCTACCCCCGGATAGTCGCGTTGCCGTGACTTTGCCCGAGTACAGTGAAGGAGATGCGGATAATGGCGCTTTAATTTATGAAGACGCTTGCGGACAATGCCATCAGCTCACTCCAGGACTCAATAAAAAAGGTCCGCAGTTGATGAATATTTATGGTGCGAAAGCGGCTCAGCTAAATGATTATGATTATAGTGAAGGTCTGATAACCTCAGGCTGGATATGGGATGCTGAAACACTAGATCCTTATATCAAAGATGCTGAACAAGCTATGCCAGAATCCAAAATGCTCGCTGACCCGATGCCTGACGCTAGTGAACGGGCTGATGTTATCGCTTATCTATCGACGTTACGTGCCCCGACGATAGTGGCGGATGCTGAGGTAAACACGGATAATAAGCCTAGCCAAATGACTAATGAGGCTATCGATATATCGAGCGAGGCGTCAGAAAAACCAGCCGCTGACTTTCAATAAAATAAGTTTTTAATAATTCTCATGCCAAGACTGACAACCCTATCTTTATGATGCCAAGCCTATGACTGTAGAAGTAGCACCCTCATCCACAACCATCAGCGCTGATAACTATGAGTACAACCAACAACAAATAGCTCAGTTGCTTGTTCAGCTCAATAAGGTGGTTCTCGATAAACCGCAAGTCCTCAAGCTAGCGCTTAGCTGCGTATTAGCAGGAGGGCACCTATTGCTACAAGACTTGCCAGGAATGGGTAAGACCACGCTGGCACAAGGCTTAGCGCAGCTATTAGGTCTGAGCTTTAGCCGAGTGCAATTCACTAATGATATGCTGCCAGCTGATATTTTGGGTATGACACTCTACGATCAGGGAAAAATGGCTTTTGAGTTTAGAGCAGGGCCGATATTCACTCAGCTATTACTAGCAGATGAGATTAACCGCTCAAGTCCAAAAACGCAGAGTGCGCTACTCGAAGCGATGGAGGAGCGGCAAGTCACCCAAGATGGTAAGTCGTATCCGCTACCGAAACCTTTTTTTGTCATTGCTACTCAAAACCCATTACAACAAGCAGGCGTCTACCCATTGCCAGAATCGCAATTGGATCGGTTTTTGATGTGCTTGTCGCTAGGTTACCCTTCTGCCGAGGCGGAGCGCGCACTACTACGCGGACAAGATCGCCGTGAGTTATTAGCCAAACTATCAGCAGTATTAAGTACGGAAGAAGTACTACTAGCACGCCGCGGTGTACAGCAGGTCTATGTTGCAGACGCGGTTTTGGACTACTTACAGCGTTTGGTGGCTAAGACCCGTCTTAGTCTGGATTACCATGGACTATCACCACGGGGTGTATTATCGCTACAGAGTGCCGCGCAAGCTTATGCTTATGTCTCAGGTAACCAAGAGGTCACGCCTGAGGACATCCAAGCGGTATTTGCAGCGGTCACTGACCATCGATTAGGGCAGCGATTTGTGCCAGCTAATGCGGTGGCTGGTCAGACGCCATCGACTATCGCTCAGCGCATCATGGCAGAAGTTGCCGTAATTATCTGATAGTCCTTTAGACTACCCCTAACTATAGTCAGTTCTAAATAAAATCGATACGCTAATATTAACGTGCAACTGGTATAAATTTTCCTTGCGTGCTGTGTCTACGCTGACAGAGGCTGCGCAACTTAAATTATAAAAAAAGCATCCCAGCTGCACTGTATCGGTTTTAAAGTGAGTCAACTATACTTTATAGGGTGAATATGACCATCTTGCCTCAGGCTATAAAACAACCATTCGCCGCTATGCTCAGTCGCTGGTTTGCCAAGCGCGCGCCCAAAAGCGATAGCGCTAAGCTCAACTTGCGTAATGTCTATATTTTCTTTAGTCGCGAAGGCATGCTGTTTGTCATACTATTGGTGATTACCTTTATCGCTGGTGTTAACTACGGCAATAACTTGGTATTGGGGCTGTTTTTTTATTTAGTAAGTGTTTGGCTAATAAGTTTCCATATCACTTTTGCTCATGTGTCAGGGCTACAAGTGCGGTTGCTTGAGGTGACCATGGCAGAGGCAGGCGAGCCAGCTTGGGTAACTTTGCAGCTACTTAATAAAAGCCGTCAGCCTAGACGTCAGTTGCTAGTCAGCTTTGAGCCACAGGAAAAAAGAAATAGCCGAAAATCAGCGAGTAAACCGCTAGACGCGTTATCTACCTCACCACCAACATCGCTGCCAACATCCGTACTGTTACCTCGTCTCAAAGACGAGCAAATTATTCGTTTACCAGTAGCGACTCATAGTCGTGGCAAGCTCGAGCTGCCTCGTTTGCAAATCAAAACCGTTTATCCGTTAGGAATTATGCGCGCTTGGTCCTACGTTTACTTTGCACGTACGGCTTGGGTCTATCCAAAACCTGAAGCCTTTGAGTGGCAAGCGCAGTATCTAACCGCTAACAATGCCGATTTACCGACTGGCGGACAATACACCCAAGGCCAAGATGACTTTGAGCGCCTCGATAATTATATCGCTGGTGAATCCTTAGCGAGAGTCTCTTGGGCGCATGTGGCGCGCGGGCAAGGGATGCTTACTAAGCATTTTGCCGATCCTGTCGGTTATGAGCAGCGCTTAGCTTATGCCGATATGCCAGCGCTGACTCACGAACAAAAGCTCGCACAATTGGCTTATGGCGTGCTTGCCTTAGCTCAGAGTGAGGTGCCGTTTCAGCTACAATTGCCTAATGATGCGCCAAACGCGGCGGTTATAGGGCAAGGCGAAACGTTCGCGCAAGCCTGCTTACTAAGATTGGCACAAGTCTCATGAGTTTATTTAACTTATTCTCAAATAAAAAACGCTCAGTTGAACAGCGCTCTCAGCAATCACCAGCTAGCCAACAAACCTCAATGATGGCTGTTAACCATAGCGACTCTAGCTTTGAGCGGCTAGCTTATGGTCAACTAACGTCTACCAGCTTAGTTAATAATGAGCTCGCTGATGCAGTGATTAGCGGGAAAAAACGGTATCAGCGGCTATTATCGCTGCCAGCTTATTATTGGGTATTGATTGCTCAGCTCTTTGTTATCTTGCCACACGCTTTGTATTTACCACTATGGCTAATAGCCTTTGGCATTATTACTATCGGCGCGCAGCTGCCTTCTGTAAAGGCTAGGTTTAAGCCCAAGCGCTTGCAGCGCTACTATCAAGTGATGCAGATGTTAGGGTTCTTGTTAGGCTTAGTAGGCTTATCACTCACTTATGGCACAGCTTTCGGTTTGGATATGGGCGTGGCGTTTTTGGTGCTGTGCTTGATCAGTAAGCTTTGGGAGCTTTATAAGCGCCGCGATGCTTATGTAGTACTGAACTTATCGCTATTTGTTATCGCCGGCTTATTCTTATTAGATCAAGGGCTGTTGACCAGCATAGAGGCGATAGTCGCTACCTTAGTAGTGTTACTAGCCTTTATTGCGCTCAATGATGATAGTAATACTCGCGGTGATGGGCGCTTGCGTACGCTTGGCGTGCTAGGACTTTCCGCGCTGCCTTTATTGATTGTGCTATTTTTATTCTTTCCGCGCCTGCCGCCTTTATGGTCAGTGCAGCTGTCCTCCAGCCAAGCGACTACAGGCGTCTCTGATAGTATGTCGCCAGGCGATTTTGCTAATTTGAGTCAATCAACAGAATTGGCCTTTCGCGTTGAATTCGATGAAGGGCGACCGCAGCAGAACGAAATGTATTGGCGAGGCTTAGTGTTTAGCGACTTCGACGGTATCACTTGGCGTCCCAATGAGCGCATACAGCAGCAGTGGCAATGGCAGTCCAATCGGCAAACGCCGCAATGGTTAGAGCAATCCTTGGCAACCGCTACCGATGCGGTAAAACTGGCACCCAACAACTATGAAGTTATCTTGGAGCCAACCCAGCAGCAGTGGCTATTTGGTCTCGACTATCCGTTTACTCAAGGCCAAAGCATTAGCTTAACCTCAGACTTTACCTTACTAAAGAATCAACCCGTGACGGAGCAGCTGCGTTATGAAGTGCTGCGTTATACCTCTATAAAGATAGATCCGTTACTTGATAATGTCAGCCGCGATGTTAATTTAACTTTGCCTGCAGCAGGTAATATAAAAACGCGCACCCTTGCCAAGCAGCTATTTGAGCAATCAGGGTCAGATCCTGTGCGCTACATGCAAGCTATCCAAAGCTGGATTAATCAAAGCGAGTTTCGCTACACTTTATCGCCGCCTAGACTCAATGAAGACCGTATTGATAGTTTTTTATTCGAAACCAAAGCCGGATTTTGTGAGCATTACGCCTCAAGTTTTACCTTTATGATGCGCGCGGCTGGTATTCCGGCACGAGTGGTTGCTGGTTACCAAGGTGGCGAGATGGGTCGCGGCGGTACGGTGTGGGAAGTAAGGCAACTGGACGCCCACGCTTGGACGGAAGTATGGCTCGAGGGTCAAGGTTGGGTTCGCGTTGATCCCACAGCCTTTGTCGCACCAGAGCGGGTGGAGCAAGGTATGGATGCGCTCACGCAAGCGCGAGGGGCTAGTATGTTCGGCGAAGGTGCTGGCGCGCAAATCAGCTATCAGCAGTATCAAATGTTACAGTCTCTAAGACGCCTATCAGACCAAGCTAGCTACTATTGGCAAAGAGAGGTGGTGGGTTATGATCAAGATAAACAGGCAGGATCGCTACTGAAGTGGTTCAATATCCGCTCTATTTCTGAGCAAATCGCTTGGTTAGCGGGCAGCGCTGTTACAGTGATGGCGCTAGTAATAGTTATGATCTGGTATCGTCGCCGTAAGCGTTGGCATCCAGTAGATAAATCATTAATAAAGCTCTCTAAGAGCTTGGCTAAGCGCGATAAAGCGTTGGCTCGTGACGATAATGAAGGACAACTGGCTTGGCTTGAGCGTTTAGAGAGCAACCAAGCTATTGAATTAAATATGCAGCATATAAGTGATATCAAAAAATACTATCGGCAGCTGCGCTACGGGCGTCTAAGTAACGCCGATAGCAATAGCCAACAGTATCAACAACTGCTAAAGCAGCTTAAGCAAAGCGTTAGTCAGCTGCTCAAATAATGATTAGCGCAATAACAGAATCGGTGATAAGGTTTTGGTAATGATTTTGGTGGTAGTACTGCCAATAAATAACTGCTGAAACTTAGAGTGGCCATAAGCACCGATGACGATTAGATCAATTGTATTATTAGCTTGGAACTGTAATAAGCTCTCAACAACGTCATCATCAGGTAAATGATGAGCGCTAACGGTAAAACCTGCATGGCTCAACTGCTCAGTAACTTTGGCTAAGCTATTTTTCGCGTTACTATCATTTCGGCCTACCATCACGATATGACCTTGCATACCCTTTAATAGCTCGCTACCAGCGACCATCTCTACCGCTTTAATAGCCGTCTTGCTGCCATCAAAAGCTATCAGATAAGAGCTTGGCGTACTAAATTGCTCTGAACAAATTAAAATCGGACGATCAGAGGCGCGAGTGACTGTTTCGATTTGGCTACCGATATTGATACGATCGTTCTGATGATCTGTTCCGCGCCGCCCCAACACAATGGCCCGATTCTCGTCTTTAAAATGCTCAATCGCGGGCAGCAGCTTACCACGGCGTCTATAGACTTTTACCTCGACATCGAAGTTGTTTTTTATATGGCTTTTGGCGTCCTCGATTAGGGCGTTGCTGTAACTGTTGACGACCTTCGCTCTTTTTTCATCCAACTGCGTTAGCTCTTCTAACAGAATTTGGCGACTGTCGATGCCGATGGTTCCTGATAAGTCGCGTCTAGAGGATACTGGTATATCCACGACATTAAGTAACGCCACGGATAAATTCAAACGACTCGCATACCAAGCGGCGTAGCTACAGACGGATTGGGTAACGGTCGAGCCATCAATACAAGCTAAAATGTGCTGTTCGCTAGTCATAATCTGTCCTCAAAGTTGAAAAAATTTTCTACTGATTTTAGACACGTCTACTTTCCATTATTAAAATGAGCACATGCCTTATTAATTATTAAGAATTCTTATTGATACTAGATTTTACTATAACAAATTAGCAGAGGTAGCGGACAACGGACTCAAAAAAAGCGTCCTAGAAAAGTATCTAGAACGCTTTGAGGTATTTGTTAAGCTTGTTAAGCAGTTATAAGTTTATTCACTATGAGCCACAAGTACAGCATTTGTCACACTTATCACATTTTTGGCAAGTGGCTTCGCTGCTACAACCACATTTAGAGCAGTTGCAGGTTTTGTGTTGGATAGCCATAGCAGCTAAAGTTAATTTATTATTCATAGTCATAATTCATCCTTTTTTTATGAAGTACACGTCATTTTGTCAGGTAACGATAGTAGTCTCAGTAAGGATATTGTGGGTTTCATAAGGAGGATTGTTAATTGTTTAATAATTATCTTTCTTATATCAGTGGTCAAGCCATCCTTGCTGTTGGGCATAGGCCAATTGCTGAGGGGTATCAATATCATAGCTGAGCTGCGAATTAATGACCGTACTAATTTGCTCAGCAGATAGAGCTCTAATCAAATGTCGCAAGCCTTTATCACCAGTCAATTGACCCTGCCATGATTTCAATAAGTTATAATCGATAGCTATCGGCAGGCCGATGATAGATTGCTTAGAATTATCAATAGCAAAATTATCCTCTA
>CBETCF010000123.1:0-6791 GCA_965534785.1 uncultured Psychrobacter sp. | reverse complement strand
AGGTGAGGCTTATAACTATAGGGCAGCTATCATTATTGACTGACTACTATCTTTAACCTTGTTAAGTCCAGTTCCCAAAATGCCGTGGCATGGTAAATATAGAGTAACAGTTAGCCATAAATTTCTTCTAAGCGTAAACAGGAGACCAAGCGACCTTCCCATTCACGCAGTTTTGGCTCTATTTCGCTACATTTAGGCTTGGCATAAGGACAGCGTTTATGTAGTGCGCAGCCACTGGGCGGATTGAGCGGGCTAGGCAGCTCTCCTTGTAGCGTCAAATCGTTTTTTTGCCCAGCTACTGTTGGTGCAGCGGCCAACAGCGCTATGGTATAAGGATGCTTAGGAGCATTATAAATAGCTTCTTTGGGGCCGTGTTCAACCGCTTGCCCTAAGTACATGACCATGACGTCATCGGCGACGTGGCGCACAACTGATAAATTATGCGAGATAAAAACGTAAGCGGTATGATACTCATCCTGCAAGTCCATAAACAGATTTAGCACTTGTGCCTGAATAGACACATCAAGCGCTGAGGTTGGCTCATCAGCAACGACTATCTTCGGGTTCAGCATCATGGCGCGCGCAAGAGCAATACGTTGACGCTGACCGCCTGAAAACATATGCGGATAGCGTCCGGCATGTTCAGGACGCAGACCAACATTTCTCATCATCTCATTGATTTTATCGCGTTTCTCTTCTTTTGACAGCTTAGTATGAATATCTAGCGGTTCTGTTAGTTGGTAGCCAATAGTGTGACGCGGATTTAGGCTGCCATAAGGGTTCTGAAAGACCATTTGAATTTCAGTGCGTACCTCTTTTAATTCGCCTCTGCTATAGTTGGTAGTGCCTTCATCGTTGATGAACAATTCGCCACTAGTCGGCTTTTCAATCAAAGTGAGCTGGCGAGCTAAAGTAGATTTACCACAGCCTGATTCGCCAACTACCGCTAATGTTTTACCTGCTCTTAGCTCAAAGGATACGCCATTTAGAGCTTTGACATAAGCTTTCGCTTTGCCCAAGCCTTGAGATACGGGGTAGTGTTTATGTAGATCGACTGCTTTTAATACCACTTTGTTATTCATACTTCAGACTCCAAAGTAATGGTTTTTGAAGCCTTGTCAGACGTATCAGGCAGATCAGTATGGATGCAGCGCACTTTGCCATTCGGCGTATCTAAGATAGGCGGTGGCACTTCACAAGCCGGCTCTTTATACGGACAGCGTGGCGATAATAGACAACCGCTTGGACGATCATATTGACTTGGCACTACGCCTGGTAGACTGTTTAATCTATCTTGACCGATAGCCAACTCAGGAATAGCTTGCAGTAGCGCTTCAGTATAAGGATGCGCCGGATGCTGAAAAATCTCTGGTACGGTACTAGTCTCGACCACTTGACCAGCATACATGACAGCCACATCACGTGAATTTTGTGCCACTAGTCCCAAATCATGAGTAATTAATACCATAGCCATCTGTTTTTCGCGTTGCAGACGGCTAAGCAGATCCATAATCTGCGCTTGTACTGTTACATCAAGAGCAGTAGTCGGCTCATCAGCGATAAGTAGTTTGGGCTCACAAGCCAAAGCCATAGCTATCATAACGCGCTGACTCATACCGCCAGATAGCTGATGTGGATAGACTTTGAGCCTATTATTAGCATCAGGCATCTCAACCAAATCGAGCAACTCCAAGCAACGAGCGCGCACTGCTGAACCACGTAGACCTAGATGTTTACGCAAGACTTCACCTAATTGCATCTCGACAGTGAAGCTAGGATTCAAGCAAGACATAGCATTTTGAAAAATCATCGAGATATCTTTGCCAATAATGGCGCGTTTTTGTTTTGCTGAAGTACTAAGCATGTCTATATTATTAAACTTTACCTTTTTGGCCCGTACGGTAGCCGAAGGGGGTAGCAGTCCCATTATTGCCATCATAGTGACGGACTTGCCAGAACCAGATTCACCCACTACCGCAATGACTTCACCTTGCTTAACAGTTAATGACACATCATCGACCGCCCGAAAAGCACGGGCGCCTTTACCAAAAGTAACCGAGAGGTTTTCGATATCGAGCAATAACGAGGTGTCTTTCACTAAAGCGTCTGTCATCGAAGCATTTACTGACGTTGAGTTAGTATTAGTGTCAATCATCTTAAGTTACCTGTTTCAATTTCGGATCTAAGGCATCACGTAGACCATCACCGGTTAAGTTGATAGATAATGCTGCTAAGAAAATAGCGACACCGGGCCAAATAGCTAGCCATACGTTACTTTGGATATACTGACGCGCGGTACCGAGCATCGCGCCCCACTCAGCGTCTGGTGGCTGTACGCCAAAACCTAGGAAACCAATGGCCCCAGCCTCCAAAATAGCAGATGAGAAAATCATAGTCGCCTGAACAATAAGCGGCGCCATACAGTTAGGTAAAATAGTCACAAACAATAAGCGCAGCACTCCTGCACCCATTACTTGTGAAGCCACAAAATACTCACGCTGTAGCTCCACCATAGCAGTGGCGCGAGTCAAACGTATAAAGGGTGGTGTACAGACCAAAGCAATAGTGATAATGGTGTTAGTCATCGATGGCCCTAAGATAGCGGCGATTATGATAGCTAGCAGCAGACTTGGATAAGACATTAAAATATCATTCACTAGCATTACCGCTTTGCCCCAAACTTTTGGCCAAAATGCTGCGCTTAGTCCCAAAGAGACTCCAGCTAGCATGGCTAAAGTAGTGGCGCTTAGACCAATAAATAGCGAATATCGCGCCCCGTACATGACTCTCGATAAGGTATCGCGGCCAGCATCATCAGTCCCTAACCAAAAGACACTATTGCCACCTTCCAAGAAAGCCGGCGGTAATTGCTCTTGTCCAGTAAATAGCTCATAAGGATCATGTGGAGCTATAACAGGGGCAAGAACGGCAATAATAACCATTAGCACTAATACTAAAAGGCCTAGTACAGCGCCTTTATTACGATAAAAAGTTGCTGCAAATAGCTGCCAAGAGGAGGGCGGTGTCGCCGCAGCCAATTCGATATCAGGGGGAATAACAGTAGTCTTCATGGACAATTCCTATAGTGGCTTACGCTGTAATATTCATATCAGTTTGTTATCTAAATGATGGTCTAAGTAGCTATCAAAATTAATATCAGAAATCACGTAAACGCTAAGCTCACTAGGGGTAATAAATAATTTAGTTTAAGAAGTATGACGAATTCGCGGATTGATGAGTCCATAGAGAATATCAATAAACAAACTTACCAAGATTAGCGCGGTGGCTACCAGTAAAATGCCATTTTGGACAATAGGATAGTCACGAGTAAAAAAGCCATCTAATAGCCAATTACCAACGCCCGGCCAACTAAAAATAGTCTCCGTAATAATCGCGCCAGCTAGCAGAGTTGCCATCTGTAAGCCCACTACCGTTACTACCGTAATTAAAGCATTGCGCATAACGTGTACTAAGATAACTCGGCTAGGGGACAAACCCTTAGCGCGCGCGGTACGCACATAGTCTTCATCTAATACCTCTAGCATCGCCGAACGGGTCATCCGCGCTATCATCGCCAAAGGAATGGTCGATAAAGCAATAGAGGGCAAGATAAAATGCTTGACTACATCCCAAAAAGCGCCAGGCTCACCTGAGGTTAGCGAACCAAGTAGCCATGAGCCATACAGAGGTTTGACATCCAAAAACTGCGCCACAGAGATAACACCAGCCACGGGTAACAGGCCTAAGTAATGAGCAAAGATACCGGTTAAGATAGGGCCTAACAGATATATTGGCATGGAGTAACCAGCCAAGGCTCCTGACATCAGAGTATAGTCAACCCAAGTACCACGGCGCAGTGCGGCAAAAATACCTAAGCTGATACCTACCACACTAGCAATAGAAATAGCGCAAATAGCTAACTCTAAGGTTGGTACAAAATGGAGAAAGAAGTCAGGAAGTACTGGGGTTCGCGTACGGAAAGACTCACCGAAGTCCCCTTGCAAGATACCTGTCAAGTAATTCCAATATTGCACGATAAGCGGTTGATCAAGACCTAGTCTTTCAAGTGCTCGAGCGTGAAGCTCAGGGTCAACCATGCGCTCGCCCATCATAATCTCAACAGCGTCTCCAGGCACTAGACGAATCAGAGTAAAAGTCGATAGCGTTAAGCCAATATAGACCGGGATTAAAATGGCAATCCGTCGTAGAATGTACAATAGCATAGGCTACTCAGTATTTTTTATGTCGATAACAGGATAAAAATAGCATAAATTTAAAAAAATACGGCTGGAGCAGAAAGTCTGATCCAGCCGAACATAAATCTTATAACAGTGGATGTCGTACTGGAGCTCATTAATACTAATTATTCAACGCTGACCCCATCAAAGCGAATAGAGCCAAGAGGACTGATTTTATAATCTTTAACATTAGGAGCGGTAAATACCGTAACTACTGAATGCGCCATAGTAGTCCAAGGCAATTCTTGCTTGAATATTTGCTGAGCTTTTTTATAGTCCTCGACACGAGCTTCTTGATTGGTATTTTTACGAGCGTTGGTGACTAAAGTATCAAAGTCTTTATTACACCAGCGTGAGTAATTATTACCACCGACCGCCGCACAAGATAACAGAGTGCCCAACCAGTTGTCTGGGTCGCCATTATCGCCAGTCCAACCGGCTAAAATGACATCAGGCTCGCCTTTGGCCGCGCGATTTAGGTACTCGCCCCACTCATAAGTGATTAGTTTGGTATCAACGCCAAGCTTCGCCCAATCCGCTTGCAGCATTTCTGCCATCAGCTTAGCGTTAGGGTTATAGGGGCGCTGCACTGGCATATACCATAAGTTAATAGCAAGGTCATCAGCGCCAGCCTCTTTAATAAGGGCCTTAGCCTTTTCAACATCATAAGCCGCGTCTTTGAGCGACTCATCATAACCCCACTGCGTTGGTGGCATAGGATTAGTCGCTTTTAGGCCTTCAGTTTGATAAACCGCTTTGACGATAGCGTCTTTATTAATCGCCATATCTAAGGCTTGGCGAACTCTTACATCGCTAAGTTTAGCTTTCTCGACATTGTAGCCGACATATCCCAAGTTGAAGCCTGGCTGATCAAGGACAGTAGCTTTACCAGAGTTTTTAACTGATTCAATTTCAGCGGGTTTAGGGTAGGCGGATACATGACACTCACCAGCTTGAACTTTTTGCGCGCGTACCGCTGAGTCTTTAGTAATGACAAACACTAAGTTATCGATATGAATATCGTCTTTATTCCAATAGTCTGGATTTTTGGTATAGCGAATTTGCGAGTCTTTTTGATAAGAGGTAAAGACGAATGGACCAGTACCTACAGGCTTAGTATTGAGATCAGCAGCATTGTCAGCGGCTACCAGATTATCAGCATATTCAGCAGAATTAATATAAGCAAAAGCCATCGCTAAGTTTTGTAAAAATGGTGCATTAACGTTATTCAGAGTAACTTTGACGGTGTAATCATCTATTTTTTCGATACTAGCGATGTTTTCTGGCAGTTCCATACCGACTGAATATGGGAATTCAGCGGGATAAGCTTTGTTGAACTCAAAGTCTGGGTTAGTGATACGCTCAAGGGTGAAGACGACATCATCAGCGTTAAAGTCACGGGTTGGGGTGAAATAGTCGGTTTTACCAAACTTGACGCCTTTACGTAAATTGAAAGTATAGCTCTTGCCATCTTCACTAATATCCCAGCTCTCAGCCAATGCCGGTTTAATTTCAGTGGAATCCCGTTCAAATTCAACTAAAGCATTATAGATAGGATAGGCGCTAGCATCAAAATCAGTACCTGCTGTGTACTGCGCGGGATCAAATCCAGCAGGGCTGCCTTCTGAGCAATAGATCAATGTTTTAGCGGCTTTGGCATCAGTAGCGGCAGCATTATCGGCCGTTTGCTTATCGCCACTACAAGCACTAATGCCTAAAATAACGCTGGCCATGAGGGTAAGTTTGAAAAGTGATTTTTGCATTACAACATCCTATGTAAACGATAAATTATCGACAATTGCATGTTCATATCTGTTGGATATAGAGAACATACAGAGAGTTGGCGATAACTTAAATTCCTTTGGGTTCTATAGATTTTGTTTATGAGAGCTAATGTAGAATGATATCTGAAGTCAATATCATCGCTAGAAACCTTCAAACAAGTTGCTTGAATATACGCTGTTACACTGCTGTAACGCAAGAGCTATATAAAATAAATTTAGCACTTATAAGTTTTTATTTAATTAAGCTTAATAATAAATTAAGTGTTAAGTGAATATTCATCGTCAAAAGCTAGTCTCAATAAAGCATGGTCCTAAGTAATCAATCACGACGTTCAGTTTTTTGAAATTCAAATACATTATATATTTATGTATATTGTATTCATTGTTTTATACAAGTTAGCATTATATTTAATGGATAAGAAAATTATGAACTTCAAATTTAGAGTAGTTAATACCGCAATAATGTCGGTCATGTTATCGTTTTTGATGACTATGTTTATCACCTTTATAAATCTAGGATGGTCGGAGAGCTTTTTTATAAACTTTTTTAATGCTTGGAAAGTTGCTTTGCCAGCGGCATTTCTAGCAGTGTTAATCATTGGTCAGCCAGTACAGAATTTAACTAGAAAAATTCTAAAGACCCAGTAACAGCGAGAAGCAGAAGCTCATAAAAAGACTACTAATGGTAAGCGCTTGAGTTAAATCTCGCATATTTCAGAGCGCACAATAAAGCGTTTGCCTTCAGGTATTTCCAGTGAGAAACTCGCAC
>CBETCF010000122.1:0-6803 GCA_965534785.1 uncultured Psychrobacter sp. | reverse complement strand
AAACTGCGCTACTCTCTTTTTTACTATTTACTTGCCTTGATGATTCGTTATTAGGGCTTTTATTATTAGGAACGCTAATGTTACCAAACCTCTCAACCAAAAAAATCAATAAAAAACTTCAGAGTGAGTCTAGCTTTTCTAAGATATTTATGACGAGCAGCCTGATAATAGCTATCGCGGTATCAGCTTTGGCGACTAGTGGTTGTAATACCACGCAAGGTTTTAAACCTACGGCTAGCGTCATGGTTGGTGGGCACAAGTCTATTTAGCCATCAATTTACTTTTTTGTTTTCGCCCTATTTACCGCTTTTATAATTTGAGAATACTATGCTTGCTAAGCCTTTTGCTTTTTCATCGCAGCCCACTAGCCTCTCGCTACGTATAGCTTGCGCTTTGACGTTAGCGGCTACGCTTAGCGCTTGTCAAACCACAACTATAAGCTCAGAAGCTAAAACAGCTACTAAGACAGCAATTTCTAACGAAGCGACTAGCCGATCATCCGATCTGCAAATGGATTTGTCAGGTCGTCATGAGTATCAATTAGCTAATGGCCTCAAAGTTATTATTAAAGAAGATCACCGCGCGCCCGTAGCGATGACTCAGATTTGGTATCGAGTTGGCTCAACTGATGAACCGGTGGATAAAGGTGGCATCTCTCATTTACTTGAGCATATGATGTTTAAAGGCACCTCCAACGTTTCAAGTGACGATTATGAGCGCTTAATTGCTAAGTTTGGCGGCGTAAATAACGCTTTTACTAGCTATGATTACACCGGCTACTATGAGCTATTTCCAGCCAATCGCTTGCCGCTAGCTTTAGAGTTAGAAGCGGATCGCATGACCAATTTATTATTCAATGAAGAGGAGTTTGCCAAAGAACATCAAGTGGTAATGGAAGAGCGCCGTCAGCGTACCGATGACAATCCACTGGCTAAAGCTTACGAGTCGTTTCGTCTGCTAGCCTTGCCTGACAGTCCAAAAGGTGAATCAGTCATTGGCCCTATGGCTGAGCTTGAATCCATCAAACTCTCAGAGCTTAAAGACTGGTATCAAGCTTGGTACGCGCCCAATAATGCTACCTTGGTTATCGTCGGTGATGTGCAGCCTAAAGAGGTACTAGCACAGGTCAAACGCTACTTCGGCGATTTAAAACCAAGTCAGCTTCCTAAACGTCCCGCCGTCCTCCAAAAAGGCTTCCGTGGTTATCAAAAGGTCGACTCAGAGCAAGCGGTACAAGTGCCAGTATTATTAATGGGCTATAACGTACCAAGTCTGCTAACCATTGGTAGCGATAATGAAAATCAAGCTTACGCCTTATCCTTAGCGCAAGATGTATTAGATGGTGGCTTATCGGCTAGGCTTGAGAGCCGATTGATACGCGAACAAAACTTGCTTACTAGCGTTGGTACCTCCTATGATTTATTTGATCGGGGTGATGGTCTATTTCTAATTCAAGCCACTCCGCGCGAAGGCGTTAGCTTAGATGAAGCTCAACAAGCTATCACCGCTGAGATTAATAAACTGATGACCGATGCTATTGAAGCCGATGAGATCAGTCGCGCCAAAACCAATACGGTGACTGGCTTAGTCTATGCGCAAGATAGTATGCAAGGTCAAGCGCGTATGATAGGTTCGCTACAGACGATCGGCCTTGATGATAGGATAATTGCTAATTTACCCGCTAAGCTTGATGAGATTTCTGTGGCTGATATCCAAGCCGCTAGCAAAAAATATCTAGTCAAAGACAACTTAACGGTTATGCATATTGTGCCGCCTACAAGCATCAATAACACTAGTACTGATAGTGCCGTCAAAGAGACTAATTAACAACAATATACCGACTCAAAAGCCTATATTGACTCACTCTAAAACCGATGCAGTGCAGCTGGGATGCTTTTTTTAAATATAAGTTGCGCAACCTCTGTCAGCGTAGACACAGCACGCAAGGAAAATTTATACCAGTTGCACGTTAATATTAGCGTATCGATTTTATTTCGAACTGATTACACTATAAATAAGAAATAAGCTATGAATAATAAACCGTCACCAGTCACAAAGACAACTACAGCAAGGGCTACTCAACGCTGTTCAGTCGCCACATTAACTAGTAGCCTACTGTTAGGAATAACAGTGCTTTCTACCCCTGCTTTCGCTGATACTAGTGTCGCTGAGGAGTATAGAGGTTCGGCTGCGGCTATCGATAGCAGTGCCCCTATTGCCGCCTTATCAAAACTCAGTAGCCTTGATAACGTCGCTCCTTTAAAAGTAACCGTGCCCGATATTCAGCACTTCACTACTGACGCTGGAGTGCCAGTCTCTTTTGTGCGTACCACCGCGCTGCCTATTGTCGATATCGACCTACGCTTCAATGCCGGCAGTGCTCGTGATGGTGATATCCGTAAGCAAGGTTTTGGTATTGCAAATATGGCGGCAACCATGCTAACTCAAGGCTCCAAAAGCTTGGACGAGGATAACTTTACTCGCGCCGTTGAGACTTTAGGGATTAATTTAAATAGTAGCGCTTATAAAGATATGTTCATCGTCTCGCTAAGAAGTTTATCGGATGACAAGCACTTATTACCAGCCATTGATTTGATGACTCAAATCCTCACCGAACCTAGCTTTGATGAGCAGATTTTGGCGCGTAATAAAGCTAGGCTACTCGTCGGCTTGCAACAGCAAAAACAAGATCCTGGTAGTCTAGCTAGCCTTGCTTTTAACGAGGCTTTATATGGCAATCACCCTTACGCTCACCCTTCATCAGGCACCCTTGAGACCGTCCCTACTCTCAGCCAAAAAGATTTGATCGCCTTCAAGAATCGTTATTTAGTCGCAGGGAATGCCTCCGTGGCGATGACGGGTAATTTGACCTTAGCAGCAGCAAAGAAGCTAGCAAACGCTATCACAGATGATCTACCAAAGGGACAAGCGGCAGCACAGCTACCTGAGCCTAAACCTTTGACTAAAGCGCAACACATTCATATCGATTTCCCTAGTAGCCAAACCACGGTATTGATGGGGCAGTTAGGCAGTAAACGCGCCACTGATCCCATTGCTCAGCAGCAGCAAACCAACTTTGCTGTAGGTAATGACGTGTTAGCTGGTGGCGACTTTAATGCTAGATTAATGACTGAGATTCGCCAAAACTTGGGCTATACGTATGGTATCTCTGGTTCAATGAATCCAATGCTAGCCCGTGGTCCTTATCAGATCGGTTTTTCGACCCGTACTGATAAAACCCGCGCGGCTATTGACGCCAGCTTAGAGGTTATCAATGAGACTTTGGATAAAGGGATTACTAGCGATGAGATGCGGTTGACTACCGATAATCTAAAAAATAGCTTTCCAATGGGTTTTGCTAGCAATGCAGGGATTAATGGTCTGCTCGGTATGATGAATTTCTATAAACTACCCGACAGCTATTTAAGCGATTATATCAGTCGTATCGATAATGTTGAGCTGTCGGCGGTTAATGAGACTTTGCGCCAGACGCTAGATACCGATAAGTTTTTAATCGTCACAGTAGGCGCAGATGATCCACGACTGAACAATAACAATAATTGATGGTAAAAAAGCAGCTCATTACTACTTTATGGCTCGTTATTCTATAGTAATAGCAATGTCATAATTGAGCTGCTCAGGCTTATAACTGGCACCATTATAGGCTAAACGGATGACGTGCTTATCGTAGGAGGTGACTTGATAAGCACCGTTGGCGAAATTATAAGTTTTTGGAGTGATTAATAAAGCTTCGATTTGATCACTATCGAGGCTAACGGCTATATGCTCTCCAACCCTTGGGTATAGGAAGTAATCGCAGCTGTTGTTTACCATGACCTCAGCAGTACGCTCAATAATGCTATTATCTACTTGTTTTTGAATGAGCTTTGGGCAGATATGCGCGTGCTCGGATGCAACACGAGCGTAAGAGTTTACAATTTTATCTTCTATGTCAGAGCTGACTTGTAGGTTTTGTGCTTTCTGCTCAGAGGCTATAGCCGAGCTATTGCTTTCAATATTATCATAAGGCGCACAGCTAACTATGGTTAGCAGCCCTACCCCCACTGTCATTATCAATGGCGCTAATGGTTTTTTTATTAACATAGCCGAGTTAGTGCCGTTGTTAACATGAAGCCGGTTTAACCAATTGTTCACTTTCTTTAGATTTCTCATAGCCTGTACTTATACTCAATATCTTAGATAATGTACTAATCATATACTAATAACGGCAAGCAGAGCTGCTACTAGTATTATTGAAGCCCCATTTTCGGTAGCCTTGAGTATCTAGATGTATCGCCCCTGTAGAATATAAACCTAAGCCAAAATCCATAGACTGTCCTTGATACTGCCAGAATTGGCATAAACTATCTTGCATACGACTAAGCTGCCACAGATTTCCCTCGTATTCAGGCACCCAGATATCCATCGCGCCAGCAGTCATGTGCTTGCTATTCTCAGCGCCACCTGCACAATTATTGAGATTAGGACTACGATACACTGAACGTATCTCAGTGCTTCTCGGCAAGATGCCTTGATTTTTTAGCTGACTGTATAACCGTAAGGTCGGTACAGCATTTGCCCATAGCTCTTGTGGTGGTAATTGAAAAGGCTCATAACCACAGCGGTTCCAACTGCGAGCCGTGGTCAAAAGCTGTTCAAGTGGTGGGACGTTTTGAGCGCCGAGCCGCGAGGTTAAATAACGCTGATAATTGGCAACTTCCTGCGCACGGAAACGATTATTGCCTAACCATGTCTGGAGGTCTGCCGCGCTATTACCATAATAGTCATTGCTACCATATTGGGTATTGTAGCTGGTGTTGTAGGAGGTATTGTAAGTTGGCGCTCGTCTAGGAGTGCTAAGCCGCTTATTCTCTTCAATAGAAAGCTCAGCATCAAAATTGTATTGACGATTCTTTTGTTCGATTAGACCTTGTAGACTATCGCCACTAATAGCACGGCTAGTGTTGATATTACTACTCGCAGGAGCTATATAAACCTGATTGTTAGCACTACCTTGACGGACTTGAATGCGCCGCTCGCTGCTTTCATTTAGGATGGCGGCATGCGCTTGCAAACTAGTGCTGCATACTATCGCTGCTAATGTCAGCCTACTGACTGCTGTAATAGTAGTAGCAACCATCGAGCTGATAGCTTTAGCTTGCCTTAGGCATAAATTACTTTGATTACTACAATGACTGTGGATGCCATTATCATCATTATTTTTTATAATCGTCATATGCAATAATTACCATCCGAAACTTTTTATCGAGACTGTTTTTGATTAGAACGTTTTTATCAGAACAATTAGGCCAAACTGTTTAGGGAATAGCTAATTATTTAAAAACAATCTAATTGCTAGTTAATAGCCGTCTAGTCAATACTGCTAACTCGGCATCGTTAGCAGCTGCTGTTAATACTATTGTTATAGTATAGATTATGGATACTATCAAATTTTAACTAAGCAAGCTAAACTATTGCCTCTGATAATGGCCAATAACGGTCTCTTTAACATTTATCATCATAATTTTTATAATCACGTGACTTTTGCCAGTCATTTAGAATTAGCTGCTCTAACTTCCGTGTTCTATACCTCTCTTTTTATTTATTTAGTAGTCAACTTACTTTATGTCATCTAATTTACAGTATCGTTTTTCACGCCAGAGCCATCACTTCGGTCAACGACATGAGCCGAATATTTGGCAGCGTATTCATATTGACCCTTGGTTAACTTTATTGTTGCTAGCGGTTTGCTGTATTGGTCTGACGATTCTTTATAGTGCGTCTACTCAAAATGTCGATATGGTCATGCGGCAAATGGTCAGTTACGTAGTGGCCTTTATAGTGATGATAACTATGGCACAAATACCGCCAAGCGTTTACCGTAGCTTTACTCCTATATTTTATGTCTTAGGCTTGTTTTTACTAGTGCTAGTTGATCTTATTGGTGAGGTGCGTATGGGCGCCCAGCGTTGGATTAACTTACCAGGCTTTGGTAGCGTGCAGCCCTCAGAGTTTATGAAATTAGGCATGCCGATGATGTGCGCTTGGTTCTTAGCTAGACGTGAATTACCACCTCCATTAACGAGTGTAGTTGGCGCATTGGGACTTATTATTATACCGGTGCTACTAATTGCTAAAGAGCCCGACTTGGGAACCTCCTTATTAGTGGCGGCTAGTGGGATTTTCGTGCTGTTTTTAGCTGGGCTATCTTGGTGGTGGATTGGCGGCGCTGTGGCCCTATCTTTACCGTTACTAACTTTTGCATGGTATTTTTTATTGCACGATTATCAGCGTACTCGCGTGCTAACGCTACTCAATCCAGACGCTGACGCTCAAGGAGCAGGTTGGAATATTATCCAATCAAAAACGGCTATTGGCTCTGGCGGCATGACCGGCAAAGGCTATCTGGATGGCACCCAATCGCATCTGCATTTTTTACCAGAAGGTCATACGGATTTCATTATTGCCGCTTTTTCAGAAGAATTTGGCTTGGTTGGCGTCATTTTATTAATGTTCATTTATGCTTGTCTACTGAGTCGCGCTTTATTCATCGCTTTTACCCATCCTGACACTTATAGCCGACTGTTAGCAGGAGCTATTGCCATGTCGTTCTTTGTCTACGTCTTTGTAAACGTCGGTATGGTGGGTGGCATTTTGCCGGTAGTTGGTGTGCCTCTACCCTTTATTAGTTACGGTGGCACCGCCATCGTAACATTGATGGCCGGTTTCGGTTTATTAATGTCTATTCATACCCATCGACCTAGTTAGCACTCTATGAACTACCCGCTACCTAAAGAGGTAGG
>CBETCF010000121.1:0-6897 GCA_965534785.1 uncultured Psychrobacter sp. | reverse complement strand
AATAATGATCTCGTTACGACGCATAAAAGGTAGCGTCCATGGTGGATTATAACGGGCTAGCTCAGGATCCCCTACTAGTTTTAAATTTTGGCTCTGCATCCAAGTTTTTAATGTTGCAGTCTTAGACTCTACTTTATCAGCGCCAGTCAATCCTGAGAACTTAATAGCACCATAAGTCTGTGCCGGAACTTCACTTATTTTAACTTCTGAGTTATTAGGCTTAGGTAAAGTCTGCATAGTGTATTGGCTTGGCATCACAAACCTGACTCGCCATTTGCCATCAGCTTGTTGCTGCTCTTCCTTAATAGTTACTGGTGCAGTCATAGCTATTTTTTGTGATTGATTACTGTCACCCTTTTGCGGCTGCATTTTCACAGGTGCCGTCATACTAATCTTGCTACTGTCGCCACTAGGCGCGGTATTATTACCAAAAATATAATCGGCTAATATTCTGAAACCCTTATTACTAGCCTGCTTTTGATTCCCTGAGACATAAGTTTCAGCGACGATTTGAGGATCGTAGCGGCGCAATTCAAAGTCCTCAGATTGGTTTAAAATCGTATAGTTAGGTTCTTCGGTAGCCATAGCCACTCCTGGTAAGGTTAACAGACTGCCGATTATTAAATAACCACTAGCTTTCATCGCCTGTCTCCATCATTAATTTATAGCCATTACTTTATCAATTATAAAACCCTATTGTCTGTGCCATTTAGGTAGATGGATATTTAGGTAAAGGGTTGTTTGGGTAAATGCTGTAGCGACCTTGCCTTACGCTTATAGCTATAACGGTCTCACAAAAAACTGCTAGTAATGATATAATTAGCGCCATTTTCATAGCTTAGATAGCGATTATTATATGCAATTTACATTACACAAGACGGCTAGTGGTGAGACTCGTGCGCGCCGTGGCACTGTTCATCTCAATCATGGTGAAGTGCAAACGCCAGCTTTTATGCCAGTAGGCACTTACGGCACCGTTAAAGGTATGCTGCCACGCGATATCGAGGCCATTGGCGCGGATATTATTTTGGGTAATACCTTTCACCTTTGGCTACGTCCGGGCACCGATATCATCGATAAGTTTGGTGGCTTGC
Source organism: uncultured Psychrobacter sp. (assembly GCA_965534785.1). Lineage (GTDB taxonomy): Bacteria > Pseudomonadota > Gammaproteobacteria > Pseudomonadales > Moraxellaceae > Psychrobacter. The sequence goes on along the minus strand of CBETCF010000121.1, from coordinate 5,803 downwards.
ATAAATTTATGCATTGGGATAAGCCGATACTGACCGATTCGGGCGGTTTTCAGGTATTCAGCTTAGGCGCTATGCGCAAGATTACCGAAGAAGGGGTAAACTTCAAATCACCTATTGATGGTGCCAAAGTATTTTTGTCTCCTGAAAAATCAATGCAAATTCAATATAGCCTAAATTCTGATATCGTTATGCAGTTCGATGAGTGTACCCCCTATCCTGCTACCCATGACGAGGCGAAAAAATCTCTAGAGCTCTCACTGCGTTGGGGGCAACGTTGTCTTGATGAGCACAATAAGCTTGGCAGTACTAACGCGCTATTTGGCATTGTGCAAGGCAGTATGTATGCCGATTTGCGTCAGCAGTCGCTTGCGGGTCTACTAGAGATTGGCTTTGATGGTTATGCTATCGGCGGTCTTTCGGTTGGCGAGCCCAAAGAGGAGATGATGGCGGTGTTAGACTACCTTCCTGATGATATGCCAGCAGACAAGCCGCGCTACCTTATGGGCGTGGGTAAACCTGAAGATTTGGTCGAAGGCGTACGCCGCGGTGTCGATATGTTTGATTGCGTAATGCCGACTCGCAATGCACGTAACGGTCATTACTTTGTCACAGGCGACGCCGATAATGCCGGTGTAGTACGTATTCGTAATAGTCAATATCGTGAAGATACCGGAGCATTAGATCCAGAATGTGATTGCTATACTTGTCAGAACTTTAGCCGCGCTTATCTTTATCATCTAAATAAATGCAAAGAGATGTTAGGAGCGCAATTAGCGACTATTCATAATCTACGTTATTATCAGCGTTTGATGCAAGGAATTAGAGACGCCATTGAAGAGGACAACTTGGATGAGTTCGTCAGCGAGTTTTATAGTAAGCGCGGACAAGACGTTCCTGAGTTAAACTTGCGTTGATTGTTAGCTGATCTGTGAAGATGATACTATCAATCGCCACTATTTAACCCCTTAAGTTAACACACTAAATAAAAATGCCAGTCATTATTTAATGACTGGCATTTCTTATGGAAACGATAGTAGATGAGTTAGTAGATCTGATCGTCTGGCAACTCATTCATGGGAATGTCAGGATGTTTTCTCAAGTGTAAAATAGCGGCCAGTAAACCACCCCATATTAGTAGCATTGAGATAATCATAAAAATAATTGCTGAAGTTGACATAATAAATTCCTATTAGAATATTTTCGCATACCTATAACTTGTCTAAGGAGCGTCATCAAGAACGCGAGATTTATCATCCTCTGCGTCATGGATACCTTTCATACGACTTAGAATAAACGCGCCTAAACCGAAGAATACTACTACGCCCCAACCAAATAATAATAGGATAGTAGAAGAGTAACCCTCATAAGGCGTTTTAACTAAATCGATGAACTTCAGTCCCAAAGCGATAGTTAATACGGTTGGAGTGATAACCGTTAGCATGAATATCCAAGCACCGCCTAGTTTGACACTAGAGATACGATTAATATGTTCCAATAAGCCTGGGATTTTTTGACGGTTAAACCAGGTTACCCAAACAATAGACATAAGGCCACCAGCAACGATACCGATATTATTAGCGAAATGGTCAATGACATCGACTAATACTAATGAGCTACCAGTAGAGAAAGCACAGATAGATATAATGGCACAGGCCCCGCCAATAACAGCAACCGCTTTTTTGCGTGACCAATCAAACTTGTCTTGGAAGGCTGAAATAGGTACTTCTAAAATACTGATTAAAGAGCTAATACCAGCAACTACTAATGATCCAAAAAATAAGAAACCAACGAAATCACCACTGGCACCCATAGTAGAGATGATTTTAGGGAAGACAAAGAATGCTAGACCTACACCGCCACTAGCGACTTCACCAACGTCTTGACCCGTTGACATCGCCATAAAACCAATAGCAGCAAAGATACCAATACCAGCAATTAATTCAAACGAAGAGTTGGCAAAACCAACCACTAAGCCTGCACCTGTCAAGTTGGTATTTTTCTTAAGGTATGAGGCATAAGTCACCATAATACCGAAACCTACCGATAACGAGAAAAACACATGACCATAAGCGGCTAACCAAACGTTAGGATCACTCATTCTAGTCCAGTTCGGCTCAAAGAAAGCGTTAAGGCCGATACTGGCACCTGGTAAGTTGACAGCTTTAAACACCATAATGCCAAATAATACTATTAATAAAGGCAGACAGATCTTGTTAGCTAGCTCAACTCCTTTACGAATACCGCCAAACATAATCAACATGGCTAAGGCCCAAACGATGATTAGACCGGTAAACATCTGTGGTACAAATACTGAGGTTAATTCTCCAGTGTGCTGTACAAAGTCACTAACGAAGAAGGTAGTAGTATCCTCGCCCCATTTTTGTCCAAACGAGAAGAACATATAACTACCCGCCCAAACAATGACAGCCGCGTAATAAATGGCAATCACGAAGGATACTAATGTCTGCCACCACCCTACAAACTGGGCAGAGGGTACCATCTTTTTATAGGCACGAGGAGCTGCGGCACGATACTTATGGCCGATGATGTAATCTAAAAATAATAGCGGAATACCTGCAGTTAATAAGGCGATGAGATAAGGCACCATAAATGCCCCGCCGCCATTATCATAAGCTACATAAGGAAAGCGCCATATATTCCCTAATCCTACTGCTGAACCGACAGCTGCTAGAATGAATCCAGTTCTACTGGACCAATTTTCCCTTTGCTGTACCATATAACACTCCTAAAATTCACTGGTACTCTCTCCAAGCGCCCTTTAAGCGCCTTAAACTGCTAACTCTATAGCAGCAAAATAATCAAAGAGACTAACAGTCAGCTATTGGTTAAAATAAGTTACTAAAACCTTACTACAGATGTTTTCAAAGTTTCTGCTAATCGACCGCAAATGTCAAGCAATGATAAAAACAAAAAGCCATAACATATAGTTATGGCTTTTTTTAAAATATAGCTTTTAGGTAGGTTTAAACGGTTAGAAATTTGAAATAATAATAGCCTAACGAACTACGCCGCGCTTACTTTGCTGTAGTGAATCAATTAATAGCTGAATTTTAGGCTCTTGCGGTAGCAATTCCTGTTGTAGGATATCGAGCGCTTGCAAGGTAGTTAGTCCGGATCTAAAAACGATACGATAAGCTTGACGCAGCACATCAATAGTCTCTTTAGACCAGTCTTTACGGCGCATCCCTTCGACATTTATGCCATGGGCATTAGCAGGATTGCCCGAGACCATAGTAAAAGCAGCCACGTCTTTTAGAATGAGACTAGCGCCGCCAATTAAACTATAATCATCTACTTGGCAAAACTGATGAATACCTGAATTACCACCAATAATAGTATGATTGCCAATGGTCACATGTCCGGCAATACCCACATTATTCGCTAACACATTATGATCCCCAATGGTGCAATCGTGAGCAATATGAGTATTAACCATCAATAAATTATGACTACCAATCTTGGTGACTGTAGCGTCCTGTGCGGTACCGCGATGCAAACTGCAGGCCTCACGAATAGTATTATGATCGCCAATCTCTAGCCAAGTGCGCTCGCCGGCATATTTTAGATCTTGTGGATCCTCACCTATACTCGCAAACTGATAAAACTGATTATGCTGACCTATCCGAGTAAGCCTAGCTACCACGACATGACGATGTAGCACCGTATGAGCGCCGATAGACACCTCATCACCAACAATACAATACGGCCCTATGACCGCAGTAGCGTCGATAGTTGCAGTAGGTGAGATGAGTGCCGTAGGGTGAATCTGACTCATAGTACAGGCCTTAGTATCATCTAATTCAATGAAGTAATAAATTAGCTATTATAATATTATTAAGAATTAAACAAGGATTACTTTCCTTGACGAGCAATCATGATTTGGGCGCTAACGGCTAACTGTTGCTCAACGTGAACGGTACAGTCAAATTTATAAATACCTTGCTTTTGCATGATTAGCTTAGAGCGAATAATCAGCTGGTCACCCGGAATAACTTGGCGTTTAAAACGTACTTTATCAACCCCTGCAAATAAATACAGATAACCATCTTCAGAAGTTAAGCCAGCACTGATAAAGCCTAGCACCCCTGAAACTTGAGCCATACACTCTACCATCAACACTCCTGGCATGATGGGTTCATCAGGGAAATGGCCGTTAAAAAACTCTTCGTTAATAGTGACATTCTTGATACCAGTGATCCACTCACCAGACTTACAGGCGGTAATCTTATCCACTAGCATAAAAGGATAACGGTGCGGCAAGTAATGCTTGAGAGTATGATAAGTGAGCGGTAAAGTTAGACCACCCTCTGTTAAAGTATTGATATCATCATCGGTCATTTTATCGAAATCAGTGGCGCTCATAATAGGCTTCCTTGCAGTAATAGCACTCTAAAAAATATAAAAAAAAGGTCATACTCAAGCTATAACTTTGAAATTAGCTATAAGGTAAGCATTTACAACGATAACTATAAAACTCGAATTATTAATAAAAGCTAGACTCTTTCTGATACTAAATCCTTTCTAATACTAAATCCTTTCTAATATTAGGAGGTCTAGTTATTACCCATTTGACGGAATCGTACCGCCGCACGTCGCCATTTAGCGGTTGGCATAGCCGCTGTTCCTGAGGAGTAAGACCCTGAGGTCTTAATCGACTTAGTGACCATACTCATACCTGACAAAGTGACATCGTCGGTAATCTCAATGTGACCCGTGATACCAACAGCGCCACCAACTATACAGCGCTTGCCAAGGGTAGTACTACCGGCAATACCCGTTTGCGAAGCAATCGCCGATCCAGCACCGATATGAACATTATGTGCGATCTGCACTAAATTATCGATAATCACATGATTACCTATAACAGTATCATCGATGGCGCCGCGATCAATGCAAGTATGACTACCAATGCGCACTTGATCGCCAATAATCACTCGTCCAAGCTGGGCGATACGCTCCCAACCCGTCTGGCTAGGATCTTTTGTGGGAGCAAAACCAAAACCCTCGCTACCTATACTAGCGCCCGCATGAATCCTAACTTGATTGCCAATGATGCAGTCGTGACCAATGACCACTTGCGACTTAAACAAGCAGTATTCTCCAATAGTAGTATTGGCCTCGATAACGACATGGGCCTCTAAACGACTGCCTACCCCTATCTGCACCTGCTCACCAATGACACAAAAAGGGCCAATGCTCACCCCCTCGCTAATGACCGCGCTATCGGCTATCACTGCCGTAGGATGAATAATACCCTTAACAGGCTGAGGGTCAAACAGTTGAGTGCTACTGGCATAAGCTAAATAAGGAGTCGCAACGACCAAAGCTATCATTGGTGCTTTTATAGCCTCAGCATAATGCTCGTTGACTAATACCACCCCTGCTTGACTATCAGCAAGAGATGAGATGTATTGTGGATCAGCCAAAAAGCTGAGCTGGCTATTAGTAGCTGTAGTCAGACTACCAATACCGCTCACTATAAAACTGAATTGTTCAGCGCTCAGCTCAGCTTTATTCAATACCGGCTGACGCTGCTCAATTTTAGTAATCAGTTGCTCAATAGTGGTCATAGTCAGTAACAATACTATAAGTATAATAAAAATAGACACTAAGCTAATGGCTTAGTGACCCGTTGCGTCTTTACGCTATGCAGCTGTTTGTTAACTGCTGCACGGTTGCTTCTTTATAAATACAAAACTTAGAAGGTACTACCAATTTGGAACTGAACTTTTTCAGTTTCATCGCCTTCTTTATCACCGATAGGTACCGCATAACTAATAGA
>CBETCF010000120.1:0-6956 GCA_965534785.1 uncultured Psychrobacter sp. | reverse complement strand
TCTATTAGCGATATTAGCAGTGATTTGGCGTATTTTAGCTTAGGGCGTGTTGAAATTATCCTTGTTAAAATTCTGCTTATTAAAGGCATTACTATCAAATTATTAAAAGCTATCCATAGCTTAGGAGCTACTTATGTCCGCTACGAGTCACCAGACGTTTCAAAACACGACTGAAAGGGCTAGTCAAAGCCATCTCAGCAATAAAGCTCACATCAATACGCCCGACCATAGCGCTGCCATTGCAGCTCTAAAGGCTAAGTTCGGTAAGCAGCTCAGTACCAATGCAACCATTCGTGAGCAGCATGGTCACACCATGACTTGGCTCGCCAATCAGCCGCCTGATGCGGTGCTAACCGCTTATGATAAGCATGAAGTAGCCACTGCCGTCGCTATCTGTAATGAGCATAAAATGCCAGTGATTGCTTTTGGTATTGGCTCTTCCTTAGAAGGTCAGCTCAATGCGCCGTACGGTGGTTTGTGTATTGATATGCATGCCATGGATGCCATCTTGCAGGTGAATAATGAAGATCTAACTGTCACCGTACAGCCCGGCGTCACTCGCGAACAGCTCAATCATTATTTACGTGATACTGGGCTATTCTTTCCGATAGATCCAGGGGCTAACGCTAGCATCGGTGGTATGGTCGCCACGCGCGCTTCAGGAACTAACGCTGTTCGTTATGGCACCATGAAAGATGTGGTACTGGCGCTAGAAGTGGTGACTGCTAATGGCGAGATAATCCGTACGGGTACTCGCGCCAAAAAGTCTGCCGCCGGTTATGACTTAACGCGCTTAATGATTGGCTCTGAGGGCACGCTTGGTATTGTTACCGAAGTCACCCTGAAACTATTCGGTATCAGCGAATGTATCGGCAGCGGACTCTGTCACTTCCCAACCATTGAAGAGGCTTGTCAGGCAGTGATGTTGACGATTCAGATGTGTCTGCCCATTGCCCGTATTGAGCTACTTGACGCCTTACAAATCAAAGCCTGTAATCTTTACGCTAATTTAGACTTACTTGAGACGCCGACTTTATTTGTAGAGTTTCATGGTACAGAAGCCAGCGTACACGAACAGGCGGAGACCTTTAACGAGATTATCGAAGAGTTCAATGGTACTGACTTCGTTTGGGATACCAATGAAGCTGAGCGCAAACGTCTTTGGCAAGCTCGGCACAATGCTTATCATGCCAGCTCTGCGTTACGACCTGAGGCCAGCGCCTTATCAACTGACGCTTGCGTGCCTATTTCACGCTTAGCAGAATGTGTCAGTGCGACTGCCAAGGATATTGAAGCCTCAGGCATGATAGGCCCTATTGTCGGCCATGTTGGTGATGGAAACTTTCATGTGCTGCTATTAGTAGATACTGATAATCCTGAGGAGATAGCCACTGCTGATGCTATTATCAGTCGTTTAGCGGTACGAGCTATCGAGATGGACGGCACTTGCACCGGTGAGCATGGTATTGGCCAAGGTAAGCAGAAATATATGGCGCAAGAACATGGCAATGCTGTTGCCGTTATGCAAGCCATTAAAGCGGCGCTAGATCCTCATAACATTCTAAATCCTGGTAAAATATGGCCACAGCCGTTAGCAATAGCCGATTAGTAAGCTAATAATATAGTGAGTTAGATATAAAGAGAAAGCAGCGGGATTGGTATAAATATTTTGCAGCCTCTGTCAGCGTAGACACAGCACGCCAAAAATATTTATACCAGTTCCGCGTCATAATACAAGCTTTCTATCTTATTTAGTGTTGACTATAGCTGTTAATATATCTTCAAAGGTAAAAATGAAAAAGGCGCTAACTCATTAAGTTAGCGCCTTTTTATTTAAGAGTAGTTTTGCGCTTATTCAATCTGATCGATAGCCATCTGCGTTAATATACGTCCGCGAGCGGTACGTAGTACATAGCCTTGCTGAATAAGATAAGGCTCAATCACGTCTTCCAAAGTACCTCGATCTTCCGCCATAGCTGCCGCTACTGCCTCAACACCGGCAGGACCGCCATCGAAACGCTCAAGTAAAATCTCAATATAGCGTCTATCTAAGTGGTCAAGACCGCGTCTATCTACTGCCAGCATATCGAGCGCGCTAGCGGCTATTACGCCATTGATACTACCATCGCCTCTAACCTCGGCATAATCACGAACACGGCGCAATAAGCGGTTAGCAATCCTAGGCGTACCGCGAGCACGGCGCGCAATCTCTACCGCTCCCTCTTCAGTCATAGGTACGCGCATCAGACGCGCCGCCCGACTGACAATAGTAGTCAGATCAGCAATATTATAAAACTCTAAGCGCTGCACGATACCGAAGCGATCACGCAGTGGTGAGGTTAATAGACCTGCGCGTGTGGTGGCAGCAACCAAGGTAAACGGTGGCAAATCAAGCTTGATAGAGCGCGCCGCGGGCCCCTCCCCAATCATAATATCGAGCTGAAAATCCTCCATCGCTGGATAGAGAATCTCTTCGATAACCGGGCTTAAGCGGTGAATCTCATCGATAAACAGCACATCACCGGCTTCTAGGTTGGTGAGCATCGCTGCCAAATCTCCAGCACGCTCCAGCACGGGCCCTGAGGTTGAGCGTAGGTTGCCGCCCATCTCACGAGCGATAATATTAGCTAAAGTCGTCTTACCTAGACCTGGCGGACCAAAGATAAGCGTGTGATCTAGTGCTTCATTACGTGCCCGCGCTGCACCAATAAAAACCTCCATTTGCTCACGTACCACCGGCTGGCCGATGTATTCAGCAAGCAGTGCCGGACGAATATTAGCATCAGGAGCATCATCTGTTCCTGCTAATGGATTGATTAAACGGTCTTGCGTCATAGTTTTATCATTTTATAAAAAGTATTAGGATATTAGGGCGTATTGAAGGATCAAACACGTTCTAAATAGAATAACTAAAGTCATACTATAAGTCATGCAAAAATAGTAATGATTCAGCCATACAAAAAAATAAGCGACATCTAGTGTCGCTTATTTAATTAATTAACAACAGCTCAAGCTTTTATCAAAATTTAGACATCTGCTGCAGAGTGGCTTTGAGTAAGCTTTGGGTGTCATTAAAGGTAGCCCCATCACTCTTAGCCGCTTTGATAGCTTGTTGAGCTTCTTTTTCTTTATAACCCAAGCTAATGAGCGCGCCTTCTACTTCAGCGATGATACTTCCTTCAGCAGAGATAACTACTGGCTCTAAGCTAAATTCTAACGAGCTATTATCCACTTCGATATTCTTAAGCTTGTCTTTGAGTTCAATCAATAGCCGTTGCGCCGTCTTTTTACCGATACCCGGAATACGAGTAAGCGCCACTTCAGAGTCCTGCTCAACATGCATTTTTAGCTCAGCCGCTGACATAGCCGAAAGCATCGCCAAGGCCATTTTTGCGCCTACACCATTGATTTTTATCAATTGGCGAAAGACATCACGTTCTTTGCGATCAATAAAACCATACAGCAACTGCGCATCTTCACGCACATGAAAGTGCGTCCAAATGCTCGCCTGTTGCTCAAGTTGCAATTGACAAAATGAAGGCAAAGGCAGCTCTATATCATAGCCTACGCCAGAGGCGGTCATTATGCAGGCGGTTGGTGCCATCAAATGCTGTACCTGACCTGTAATCAGTCCTATCATAACGCGCTACCTATAATTTATGAGGTTCTCGGTGAAAAGTATTATTGGTAAAAATCAACCATACCTTCTAGGCTAATGGGGCGGATCTTATGAGCTTGACCGGCAGAACCGAAAGCCTCAAAACGGTTGGTACAAATATCTGACATCGCTTTCATAGAAGCTTTGAAGTATTTACGCGGATCAAACTCACTAGGATTTTCTGCTAAGAATTGACGGATAGCACCGGTTGAGGCTAAACGTAGATCGGTATCGATATTGACTTTACGTACCCCGTGCTTGATCGCTTCAACGATTTGCTCGACTGGCACACCATAAGTCTCACCAATATCGCCGCCATACTCATTAATCACTTTTAGCCATTCTTGCGGTACCGAGGACGAGCCATGCATGACTAAATGAGTGTTCGGAATACGAGCATGAATCTCTTTAACGCGCTCAATAGACAAGATATCACCAGTAGGCGGACGGGTAAATTTGTAAGCGCCATGGCTAGTACCGATTGCAATGGCTAGCGCATCTACTTGTGTATCTTTAACGAATTGCTCTGCTTCATCCGCACTAGTGAGTAGTTGCTCTTCACCTAATACACCTTCTGCACCAGAGCCATCTTCTTCGCCTGCCAAACCGGTCTCAAGGCTACCTAAACAACCGATTTCACCTTCTACTGATACTCCGCAAGCATGAGAAAACTTGACGACTTCGCGAGTGACGCTAGCGTTATAGTCATAATCCATAGGGGTTTTGCCGTCTTCTCCTAATGAGCCATCCATCATCACTGATGAAAACCCTTGTTGGATAGAGCGCTGACAAATAGCGGGTGACATGCCATGATCTTGATGCATGACTACTGGAATATGTGGCCACTCTTCAATCGCTGCTGTAATTAAGTGGCGTAAAAAGGCTGATCCAGCGTAAGTGCGTGCGCCTGCACTAGCCTGAACGATCACTGGCGAATCACAGCTATCTGCCGCCATCATGATAGCACGCATCTGCTCTAAGTTATTGACATTGAAGGCCGGGACGCCATAGCTATGCTCAGCGGCGTGATCAAGTAGCTGACGTAAGGATATTAAAGCCATAAAACGCTCTCTAGTTAATTTTTAAAAATAATAGGGTTGGTGCTAATCTTCGCGCAACGATTATAGCAAAATCTACCCCACTCTCGTAGTGCTTGCGCCGCTATTTATCTGTCTAAGCCGTCTACTACCACATTAAGTTGTCCCTTGACTATATAAACCCTTTAAACACAAAAAAAGCCTTGGCGATAACCAAAGCTTTTTAGACGTATTAGAGACTTATATGCAGATAACTTAGTAGTTTAGATAGCTATTAGTACTGTTGATCAGCATCAACAGCGATGTCGTTTGCGCCATCAGCAACCGCTTCAGCGCCATCAGCAACTGCAGAAGCCGTTCCTGCAACCGCTTTGTTAGTGCCTTCAGTGATAGCTTCACCAGTGTTGGCTAGTGCATCAGTAGCAGCAGCACCGGCAGTTTCAGCACCTTCAGCAATGTCATTACCAGCGTTTTGAGCAGCAACTTCAGCTTCTGCAGCAGCAACTTCAGTCTCAGCGGCAGCAGCGTCAGTGTTGGCAGCGATGTCATCACCAGCAGATTCAACAGTAGCCTCTGCATTTTCTTCAGTTTGTTGGCTACATGCAGTGACTGCAAAAGTACCAGCAAGTAAGCTGGCAAGTAATAAATGACGTTTTAACATAATAAACCTCTTGTAAATAGTGCATGTCAAAATACATGGTTTTGCTATTCTATAGCTAGCAAATAATACATGCAATAATAATTTTCAGTATATTAGAATATAATAACTGTTAAACGAACCTATTCTTAATTTGTATAATATAATAATTATGCTTAAGAATACTACGACAGACTACCTGAGATAATTTAGTAAGTTTGTACCTCTAATGTTACTGCTCTGAGCTCTCTGCTACTATTTGCAAGGCAGCTACAGCCGGTAACGTCTTTCCTTCAACGAATTCTAAAAAAGCACCGCCGCCTGTCGACATATAGCTTACACCATCGGCGACCTGATATTTATCAATAGCGGCTAAAGTATCACCACCGCCTGCTATCGAGAATCCAGCGCTATCCTTAACTGCCTTAGCAATAGTTTGGGTACCAGCGCCAAAAGCATCCACTTCAAAGACACCAACAGGACCATTCCATAAGATAGTCTTGGCCTTATTAATGGCATCCGCTAGTTTTTCAGCGCTAGCTTCAGCGATATCCAAAATCATGTCATCCGCTCCGATAGCATCGACTGCTTTTACACTAGCTTTTGCTCGCTGTAGCGAACCGGTAAAATCAGCAAAATCGATAGCGCTTTTATCGGCGGTGACTACATATTCTGGTAATAAGATTTCCGTTTTAGTCATAATCTCGCGTGCGGTATCTACTAGATCTGCTTCATAGAGCGAGGCCCCTACGCTATGACCTTGCGCCGCCAAGAAAGTATTAGCGATACCGCCGCCCACGATGATTTGGCTACAGAGTTCGGCCAGACTATGGAGCACTTCTAATTTGGTAGATACTTTTGAGCCACCAACGATAGCTAACATTGGCTGTGCTGGAGTCTCTAGCGCTAGACTTAAGGCATCGAGCTCAGCAGCTAACAATGGCCCGGCACAGGCTATCTTGCCAGCTTTCTGCATCGCCTTGGTAACGCCTTCTGTAGAGGCCTGCGCCCGATGCGCTGTACCAAAAGCATCCATCACAAACACATCACACAAGTCGGCATAATTTTGTGACAAGCTAGCATCGTTGCTTTTTTCACCTTTATTAAAGCGAACATTCTCAAGTAATACCACCTCTCCGGATTGAATATCGACAGTTTGCTGAAGATAATCATTGTTCAAGGTTACAGGCTTAGCTATTTTTGCTCCGAGCTTCTCAGTCAAGTAATCCGCTACAGGCGCTAGGGAGTATTTATCTTCAGGGCTACCCTCAGTAGGGCGTCCTAAATGTGAGCAGACAATGACTGCAGCTCCTTTATTCAAAGCCATCTCAATAGTAGGTAGGCTCGCCTGCAAACGGGCATCACTCATGACTTTGCCATCTTTAATCGGTACATTAAGATCTTCACGAATTAGCACTATTTTATCCGTTAAATCCAGCTCACTCATACGCAAAAAGTTCATTACTGCTCCTATCCGCTTGTCGTTTGTTTATTGTTTTTGGCTTGAATACCGATGCCGCATTTTAGCGGACGGCTTTACTATTGTCACCTTATATAGCATCTATTTAATCACTTCACATAAGGTCTGTTGTCTTTGAGAGTGCCTATAAAAAGTAACTATAAA
>CBETCF010000119.1:0-6985 GCA_965534785.1 uncultured Psychrobacter sp. | reverse complement strand
GATAAAATCTCTGCCAGCTCAACCTTGTTAGTAATAATATCTGCCAAAGTATAACCCTCTAAAACGTTAATAAAAGCAGTGAGCGCTTCAAAGAACACTCCTTTTAAGCGGCAAACGGGACTGATGACACAGCCTTGCTTAGTACGTAATGATGAATCGCTAGCCGTCTGATCAATAAGTTTTATCGGTAATCCTGATTGCTCGACATTATCTAATGTTGGCACTGTCGCTACAAAGCACTCTACCAAAGCAAAATCAGGTTCGATCTGTTTAATTAGTATCCCTAAATTAATATCTTCAGGCGCACGTGCCAGCCGAATACCGCCATTCTTACCACGAATAGTTTCTATGTAACCCAGTTGACCTAGCTGATTAATAATCTTAGTCAGATGACTTTTAGATATCTGATAGCTGTCTGCTATATCACTAATATTAGCTAAGACTTGCGGCTCAGGCTTTACCGCTAAGTAAATCAGTGAGCGTAGCGCATAATCACTATAATTAGTCAGCTTCATTGGCAAACGCTCCTTTATGTTTAACTCATTAATTTGTAACACTGCTATTTAAAAGAACACTAACCCAAATTAGCCAAACAATCCATCCGGCCTTGGTTTTGACAACATCGGTAAATAACTAATGCAAAATAACACAAAGCAAGCAATCCAAGCGCCTTGGGCGACCATCACCCATAACAGATAGTGGTTAATATCGATAATAGGCAGGAAAACTCGGCTGATAAATACTAGCACCATTAATAAGAACATGGCATTAACTGTCTTTGGTGGCTGATGAATGCTACGCCCCGTATGTCCAAGAGATACCCGCGCCATCATTGCTAATGTCATCATGCCAATGCCAGCGATAGATAGGCCGTGCATCGCAATGCTATGACTAAAGCCCAGCCAAGGCTGTAAAGCATAAAGCAAAAAGCTTAAGCACATGCCCAAAAATGCTATATATAATGACCATAATAATGGCTTTTGCCAAATACCGCGATGATACCAACCGATTAAACGTATGATATTGACTACGGCTACACCAAGAGCGGCGATAGTGATCAGATACTTATTCGGGTAAAACATATCCAAGATAAAAAAGGCTAAGAAAAAAGCTAGGCTTAAGATATCTTGCCATTTGCTATTACGAACTTTGATAGTTTCTACTTCGCCACTTTTGCTTTTGAAACCGCTTAAACCGCGTTCAATAAAGAAAGGCACTACCCGCCGACCAATCGTCAATACCAGACCAATAACTAAGTAAAACCCTAGATAGACGCCTATCTTAGTAGTAGTCATATTAGCTGTAAAAACACCCCAATAACAAAGTCCATTACCTAACGTTAATAAGGCTAATTTGGCTAAAATACCCATTTGCTTATATTGCTTAACTTGTAAAACGGCTCTAAAAACTACCAAGGCCATCAACCCAACGAATAGCATATCGAAGACTGCGGCAAGGTATAGCAGCCCTGAACCAAAACCCAATCCTAAGCCAAAGGCCAGCCAACTCAGACGCGCCACTAACCAACAGCCAAAGATAACTAGCAGCTTATAGCCATGAGGCATCTTAACGCCAGTCCAAGTCTGTACTGCGGTCAATAAAAACCCAGCTACCACCGCTAAGGCATAACCATAAATCATCTCATGACCATGCCAATAGAGTGGATTCAAAACCTGTGCATCAATATCAGTATGGCCAGTAAAAACAAATGCCCATAAAATCATCATCACTACCGCGAAGACTGCTGCCCCGCTAAAAAAGATGCGGAAGCTTAAATTCAGGATAGCATGAGGTGAACTTGGTGGCTGACTAGGTAAGTTAATTGATTGCATAGTGGTCTGCTTATGATGGCGTTGGTAGCTGTATTTTTATAACTGTCTAGCTTTTAAAACTAGATTTAAATTAAAGCGCTATTTATAAGGTTCATTTTAAATGAATCTTATTGCTTATTCAATGACTTCTAGTGTTATAAGTATAAGCAACTGTCATTCTTTTCATATCCAAAAGCATAAAAAAGCCACCCGATAAGTGGCTTCAATAGAGACTTAATTTAATAAGCTCGTTTATAGCTGCAGTACTGAGATGAGTAGCGAGGCAATCAATAGTCCATAAACCGCTAAAATAGTCGAAGTTTCTCCTACGACCAAACATGGAACTCATTAGTAGTAGCGGTACAAGTAATTCGCGCGTCTTATTTTAAGACAGCCATTTATCGATGAACTCGCCATTGGGATCATGCTGCTGAGTCTGTTTTTTGAGATTGAATTGCCTGCAGCCTCTAGGGTCAGCCCCTACTCCGGCTAGATATTGCCAATTGCCCCAATTGCTACCGACATCATAATCAATCAGCTGCTGCTCAAAATAAGTCGCGCCATAACGCCAATCGAGATTAAGCTCGTGTATAAAGCAGCTCGCTACCAATTGACGGCCACGGTTTGACATATAGCCGGTATGGTTGAGCTGCTGCATGCAAGCATTAACGATGGGATAGGCGGTTTCGCCATTCTGCCATTGCTCTAAGCGCTTTTGGTCATGACGATTTGACGGCTTGTTATCGCTGATACCCTTAAATAGGAATAAATTCTGTTGATGCTCTAGCGCATACCAGTAAAAATACTCTCGCCATAACAGCTCAAACCATATCCAGTAGGTAGAACCATTAGCCATCACTTCGCGCTCATATTGACGCAAGCGGTTAAGCAACACTTTTACCGATAGCGTGCCATTAGCTAGCCAAGCTGAAAACTTGGTAGAATGTGTCCATTCGTCCAAAGCGTTGCGGGTAGTCTTATAACTGCTTGGTGCTTCAGAGCTGAAATAACTTTCTAAATGATTGAGCGCCGCCGTCTCGCCACCTTTATATTCGGGTTGATTTTTTTCGTCATCAGAATCTGGTTTGTCAACTCGGGGTAATTGCAAAGGATACTTTAGCTCATTAATTAGAGCTTCAGGCAATGGTGGCAATGCGGTTGGTGTTTCGACTATCTCTAAATCTGACTCAGCTTTGAGTAAATCTTGATCGTATTCAACTTTTTTACGAAACTGTGTAAAACTCTGCGGTAACTCTTTAGTCGGCATTTTAGCGTACAGCGTATTGATCGACTCGCTATGCCAGGCAATATTAGGATATTTACCACGTAGCAAATTATAAGCTTCTATTTGCGCATAATCGGCGCTATCGCTGACGAAAATATCGCTAACTTGCTGCTGCTCTATCAGTTGGCATAACTGGGTAAAGCTATTAGCGCGCTCTTTATCATGACTTTGGTTATAAGTCTCTTGCAAGTAAATTAATCTACTGCCTAAACCTTCTAAAGAGCTATTGAGATCAATCAAGCTCTCATTAATGAACTGTTGACGAGCGTGACCCAATTCATCGAAGTAATAGGACTGACCCCAAGCTTTTTTACTAAGCTCATCCGCTAAATTGGCAGCGTATACTGGCAGCAAATGGCCTGACTTAAAGTTGCCTGATTTGGCCTGCTCAGCTGCTTTGTTTAGAGTAGCGTTATCATGAATACGCAAATCATTATGAAATAGCACTAATACCACTTTATCATGCCAATCTTTAGTCATATTTTATCTACCATTTTAATTAGTCTAACCATAAGACTCACTTTTGCTTAAACTCAACTATTACTAAAGCTTAACCAATAATAGCCACTGTTGAGATTAACTATAGTATGATAAAAATCAGATACAGTATAGAGCGTGTTAAAAGGTATCTTTTAACACGCTTTGCAAAACCTTAAAGATGCCTTTTAGGATAAACATTGACTACTAACAAGCAGACTGCTTAAATGGTGAGATATTAATAATTATAATGAACATTAGGAAAAGACTATGACTGAAGACAGTGGCTCCACTGAAAAACGTAAAATCATCAATAGGTTTTTGACTCAGCTAACTCGTGACGAGCCGCAAATGTATTATGCTTCTACTGCTGAGATTTCCCGTAGTATTTATACTTTGATTAAAGAGCATACCAATCGCTTAACAGTAGAAGAGCAAGCTTTAGTGAGAAATATTAGCATAGAAGAAATTCAATCTATTTTAGGCTTTAATTTAAAGTAATAAAGTTTGTATAATTTTAAACAAAAAAAGACTGCTATAGAGAGAGCAGTCTTTTTTAATGAATAGCATAATTATTTTATAGAAAAGCTTCTAGGCTCAGACTTTAAATGTTACGGCCTAAAACGCATAGTTACGAGGCTGATGCTGATAAGACACCCAATGTAAGCGCGTCATCTCTTCTAATACCCACTCGCCATTAAAGCGGCCAATACCCGAGTTTTTCTCACCACCAAATGGGGCATTGCTCTCATCATTGACCGTGATGTCATTGACATGGGTCATACCTGCTCTAATGCCACGCGCAAAACGTAAGCCTTTTTCCATATCTTTAGTAAATACTGAGCTCGATAAGCCGTATTCAGTATCGTTGGCGAGTTTAAGCGCCTCATCTTCATCTTTAGCACGGATAATACCGACTAAAGGCCCAAAGATTTCGTTACGAAATAGATCCATATCTGCGGTAACCTCGGTAAAGACATGCGGCGGCACTAGCTGTCCTTTTACCTCACCACTGAGCAGCATCGTTGCCCCTTCCTCCTGCGCTTTAGCGATTTTATCTTTCAGAGAGTCAAGCTGATCTTGATTAATGATAGGACCGATAGCGGTATCTTCCTTGTTAGGATCGCCTACTTTGATAGTTTTTACGTGTTCAACAAAGCGCTCAACGAACTCATCATAAATAGCATCTTCAACGATAATACGATTGATAGCGATACAGATTTGACCTTGATGCAAGAACTTACCAAATACCGCGGCTTTTACTGCATTGTCTAGATCGGCATCTGCCAGCACCACAAAGGGATTATTACCGCCTAACTCTAACGCTACTGGCTTGATAGTGTCACCACCGTTGGCAAGCTCACCAATATGTTTACCCACTGCCGTTGAACCGGTGAAGGAGACAAAGCTTGGAATATCATGGGTGACGATGGCATCACCGATTTCGCTACCGGCACCGACTACCACGTTAAGCAGGCCTTTTGGTAAGCCCGCTTCTTCAAATATTTTCGCTAATAATAGACCACCAGTAACAGGCGTATCGCTAGCGGGTTTCAGTACCACGGCATTACCCAACGCTAAAGCTGGCGCGATAGAACGCTGAGTTAAATGTAAGGGAAAGTTCCACGGACTAATGACTGCAATAACGCCGATCGGCTCACGATAAGCAAAGTTTTCTTTACCCGGAATGTTAGAGGGGCGAATCTCTCCATGCACGCGATTAGGAAAAGTCGCTGCTTCTACAGTAATGGCTCGTGCACTGCCAAACTCAACCATCGCCTTGATACGAGTGCTGCCCGACTCTTTTATCAACCAATCAACGATCTCTTCTTGACGCTTATCCAAGATCTCTACTACTTTATAAAGCAGGCTTGAACGCTCAGCAGGCAAAGTCTTAGCCCATTCCTCTTGTGCCTTTTTTGCAGCTTGATAAGCTTCATCCAATTGCTGTTCTGTGGCTTGCTGAATCTTAACTAGAGTCTCACCATTGAAGGGATTGGTATTGGTATTAACGCTTTCGTCCTCACCTTTTTTCCATTCTCCGGCAATATATTGCAGATCAAAATCGCTATAAGCCTGCTCATTATTGGAAGTCTTGCTATTAGAAGTATGGTTATTTGACATGGTTTTTCCTTTTTATTTAAAGTTTTACTTTTCAATTGATACTATTTAGCAAGTAGATAATACACAAGCTAACTTGCTAGACGACTGGTCTAATGCTAACATAGCTATAATAAAAGCTAGATATCTTTTACTATCAACTTTGTTGAAAAAAAGTAACCTATAAAGAATAAGGAGAGCATCACCTTTATGTCTATCACCGACACTACTGCACCATTATCATTTTTTGAAAAGGAAGTGGCTGATACTACTCTCTCAAACACTAAGACCCACCTATTAGAGACAGGTTATCAACTCATCGCCTACAAGGGCTTTACCGCAGTAGGTATCAAACAGATACTTGATACCGCTGGAGTTCCTAAG
This sequence comes from uncultured Psychrobacter sp., assembly GCA_965534785.1. Lineage (GTDB taxonomy): Bacteria > Pseudomonadota > Gammaproteobacteria > Pseudomonadales > Moraxellaceae > Psychrobacter. The sequence goes on along the minus strand of CBETCF010000119.1, from coordinate 928 downwards.
GGTTCTTTTTATCATTATTTTGCATCAAAAGAAGCGTTTGGTGAAGCTATTATTACTTACTACTTTACTCGCTATAAGAGACGCTTGGATCTCATAGCTGAAGAAGATAATAGTGCTCAGAAAAAAATATATAATTATTTTCAGAACTGGTACGACACTCAGCAAAATGGCTGTGATCATGAGAAATGCTTAGTAGTCAAACTTAGCGCTGAAGTGGCTGATATCTCAGAGCCTATGCGTGAAGCTCTACACAAAGGTTATCAGCAAACCATAATTTGGTTAACGACTCAAATAAAGGCAGGCTGGATAGACAACTCTATTCCTAAGCTCGATAACGTATCGGCAGAAAGCATGGCTAAGCGTTGGTATTTCGCTTGGCTTGGCGCCAGCTTAATTGCCAAAACTAGCCAAACTAACACGCCGCTTGCTGAAGTATGGCAAATGACGACTACTCAATTAGGCCGATGAGCTCATTTTTTCACTTTGCACTCATTATCACAGAAAAATATTACCTTTATGGTTTCTTGTAACTTTTGAGCATTTCAAAACTTAAAGCACTAGACGACTGGTCTAATTGCTGTACAATAACTTTTATTCAGCGTCAGTTTACAGCTCTACTTATAAATTATTAAAGCAGAAGCGTTGACTGATTAATGTAGCTGAAACGCCTTATAAACTATTACGCTAATAACTTTAGGAATATTATGAATAATTTTCAATATTACAACCCTGTACGCATCGTCTTCGGTGAAGGTCAAATCAAGCAATTATCAGAATTAGTACCTACCGATGCTCGCGTACTTATCACTTATGGTGGTGGCTCAGCTCAGCGTACTGGAACTTTAGACGAAGTTAAAGACGCGCTTAATAGTAATGGCGAGCGCACTATATTTGAATTTGGCGGTATTGAAGCTAACCCAGAATTTGT
>CBETCF010000118.1:0-7048 GCA_965534785.1 uncultured Psychrobacter sp. | reverse complement strand
GCCTCTATATATTTGTACTAAAGTATAAGTAAATAGAAACATGAATTCATTGCCATATTATACCTAATAATAAAAACTTATCATATCGTCGCAGTCTTACAAAACTTATAGTTAGGTTTGGGTTTCATAAGTTTTTCTTGACAATAGTACTTAAAACGGTGACTATAATGACAGTTGGTTGGTCAGTGAGCGGCATCTATGATATTGCCGTAGCACTTGAAAATAAGGTTTGCAAACGACTTATCAGTGGTTTTGTTAGCTTTATTTTCTTTGTGACAATGGCGCAGCAAGGATAGCGGTCATCTATAGGCTTGTTGTCGGTTGTGCTATTTGTCTCCGGACTTATCGGTCTACAATGACTAAGATAAACTTATTATTTATATACCTGTTACTTATAATCCTATTTATTGGTCATTAGTTGTGGCTTATTTATCGTATGAATAGGTTTGAGTTAACGCTATAAAGTTTTGATACTTGATAACAGTAAGTACGCTAATTAATGCCAAAGTGCGATCTTATGGATTCACTCTAGCAGTAGTACGTTTTGTAGTGTCTACCTTTAGTGGCTCATATTGATATCAGTCTTTGCTTTACCATCGTATTACAGGTTCTAAGCCAATAATAAGCTTCTTTTATAGGTGCGCTCGCATCTAGTCATTATATCGATAATATCCCATCACAAAACTGACCCTAATAATAGCTGTGTTCGAGTAGTAAAGAGCTTTTTATTCTATAAAGCCAAGCTATTTTTGCATAGTGAGTAGATACTCTTCTATGGACAATGATGAGCACTATTATAAGTAGTATATTAAGCACAATTAATAGTTATGCATTGATAGCTACTCATAAAAACTGCAACTCTGCGCTGTAAATAAAGGTGATGATAGTGACGCAAACTACGCAAAGTCCGAATATGACCGGACATACGCAAACGGCTAATGCCGCCAAACATTTTGAAGAAAAGCAGCAACAGCTTGCTGAAGGTAGCCATGAGCCTGTCATGCTATCAGGCGCTGAGATGCTGATACAAGCGCTGACTGATGAAGGCGTCAAGTATATCTTCGGTTATCCAGGTGGGGCAGTTTTGCATATTTATGATGCGCTGTTTCAACAAGAAGCTATTGAGCACATTCTAGTGCGTCATGAGCAAGCGGCAGGCCATATGGCAGATGCTTACTCACGAGTGACGGGCAATACTGGGGTAGTGCTAGCGACTTCAGGTCCTGGCGCCACCAATACCGTGACCGCTATTGCTACTGCCTTTATGGATTCGGTGCCGATGGTCGTTATCTCAGGCCAGGTTCCTAGTAGTCTTATCGGTGAAGATGCTTTCCAAGAGACGGATATGGTTGGTGTCTCACGTCCGATCGTTAAGCACAGCTTCCAAGTTCGGCATGCTAGTGAAATCCCAACCATCGTCAAAAAAGCCTTTCATATAGCTAGCTCTGGCCGTCCAGGCCCAGTGGTTATCGATGTGCCAAAAGACATGACGGCGCCTAGTGAAAAGTATGCTTATGAGTATCCGGCAGAAGTGACAATGCGTTCTTATCAGCCTTCAATGAAAGGTCATGGCGGTCAAATCAAAAAAGCCGTTGAGACTTTATTAGCGGCAAAGCGTCCGGTAGTGTACTCAGGAGGCGGTGTTATTTGGAGTGATGCTCATGAGCAGCTTAGAGATCTTGCGCATCGCTTGAACTTGCCAGTGACTAATACCTTAATGGGCCTTGGTGCTTTTGATGGTACTGACGAGCAGTTCTTAGGTATGCTAGGTATGCATGGCACTTATGAAGCTAACATGAGTATGCATCACGCCGATGTCATCTTAGCTGTGGGCGCACGCTTCGATGATCGCGTGACCAATAATGTCAACAAGTTCTGCCCGAACGCGACCATTATTCATATCGATATTGATCCTACCTCAATCTCTAAAACCGTCTTTGCCCATGTTCCTATCGTAGGAGATGTCAAGTCAGTATTGACTGACATGCTAGAGTCGCTTGGCGATGATAAAAAATTAGACGAGCCTGCCTTATTAGATTGGTGGTCGCAGATTAATGAATGGCGTAAGCGTCATGGCTTGCGTTATGACACTAGTACTGAAAACGGTATCAAACCACAAAGCGTGGTTCAAGCCTTAGATAAAGTGACCAATAGCAATGCTATTATCACTAGTGACGTCGGCCAGCATCAAATGTTTGCTGCTCTCTATTACACTTACAGAGAGCCACGCCAATGGCTAAATTCAGGCGGTTTAGGAACTATGGGCGTAGGTTTGCCTTATGCCATGGCAGCTAAACTTGCTTGCCCTGATCGTGACGTGGTTTGTATCACCGGTGAAGGCTCTATTCAGATGAATATTCAAGAGCTATCGACTTGTTTGCAATACAACCTACCGGTCAAAATCTTAAATATTAATAACGCCCAGCTTGGTATGGTCAAGCAGTGGCAAGACATGCTATATGAAGGTCGTCACGCCCAATCTTATATGAACTCTTTACCAGATTTTGTAAAATTGGCTGAAAGCTACGGTCATGTTGGCATGAAGATCACTGATCCTGAAACTATGGAAGCACAAATAGCAGAAGCTATGGCCATGACTGATAAGCTAGTATTCATTGACGTCTATGTTGATCGTAATGAGCACGTTTACCCTATGCAAATAGCAGGACAGACGATGCGTGATATGTGGTTAACCAAAGGAGAGCGCACCTAATGCAACAACCCCATCTGATCTCGGTATTAATGGAAAACGAAGCAGGATCGTTGTCGCGATTGGTCGGCTTATTCTCGCAGCGTGGCTATAATATCGAGACCTTGAACGTCGCCCCAACTGATGATCCAACCATCTCACGTTTGACACTAACGACGATTACTTCTCCTGAGAAAATAGAGCAAATCACTAAGCAGTTGCATAAGCTTATTGAAGTAGTTAAAGTGCTTAATCTGTCGGATACGATTCACGTTGAGCGTGAGCTGATGCTGATTAAAGTGCGGGCTACGGGTAGTGTTCGCGAAGAAATTAAACGTAGCGCTGATATTTTCCGTGCACAAATCGTTGATGTTAATGCCAATTTATATACTATTCAGATCGTTGGTGATAAAGCTAAGCTTGATGGTTTTATCGATACTATTGGTCGTGAAAGAGTATTAGAAGTGGTACGCTCTGGGGTCATCGGTATCGCCCGCGGTGAAAAAACCCTAAGCGTCTAACGACTGTATAACCGTTATTTATTAAATTTATCGCTTAAAAATAAAGCTTCAAAATTTAAACTTATTATTTTCATTATTACTATGAAGCTTATAGCAGACAGTCCTCAAATAGATTGTCGATGCTATAAGCGTTTACTAGCCATGGCTTCCCATGATTGAGGAAAAGGACTCTATATATGAACGTTTTTTATGATAAAGACTGTGATCTTTCTATTATCCAAGGCAAAAAAGTAGCCATTATTGGTTACGGCTCACAAGGCCATGCTCATGCGTTAAATTTACAGGACTCTGGTGTAGAAGTGACTGTGGGTCTTCGCGCTAATTCAGGCTCATGGAAAAAAGCTGAAAACGCTGGCTTGAAAGTTGCAGAAGTCGCTGACGCGGTAAAAGCGGCTGACGTGGTTATGATTTTGACCCCTGATGAGTTCCAAAAAGAGCTTTATAATAATGAGATTGAGCCTAATATCAAAGAGGGATCGACCTTAGCTTTTGCTCATGGTTTTGCTATTCATTATAACCAAGTGGTCCCACGTAGCGATCTTGACGTTATTATGGTTGCACCAAAAGCACCGGGTCATACCGTTCGTAACGAATTCACTAAAGGCGGCGGTATCCCTGATCTTATCGCCATTTATCAGGATGCTTCTGGTCAAGCCAAGCAATTAGCCTTATCTTACGCGGCTGGTGTTGGTGGTGGTCGTTCAGGTATTATCGAAACTACCTTTAAAGATGAGACTGAAACCGATCTATTTGGTGAGCAAGCAGTACTTTGTGGCGGCGCGGTAGAGCTAGTAAAAATGGGCTTTGAGACTTTAACTGAAGCCGGTTATGCGCCAGAAATGGCTTACTTTGAGTGTCTACATGAGCTTAAGCTTATCGTCGACTTAATGTATGAAGGTGGTATCGCTGATATGAACTACTCTATCAGTAACAACGCTGAGTACGGCGAATATGTGACTGGTACGGAAGTCATCAATGAGCAATCACGCGAAGCTATGCGCAATGCGCTAAAACGCATCCAATCTGGTGAATACGCAAAAATGTTCATTAGCGAGGGCGCAACGAACTATCCTTCAATGACTGCTCGTCGTCGCAATAACGCTGAGCATCAAATTGAAATTACTGGTGCCAAATTGCGCGGTATGATGCCTTGGATCGGTGGTAATAAAATTATCGATAAAGACAAAAACTAAGACATAAAATACTATTATTTATGGTAGTCATTTTGAGCTTAGAATTTATATATAAATATTAGCCCGTGTTATCACTTTGATAGCATGGGTTTTTTATTAATCCTGAGTGCAACAAGAGGCCCATAATGCTTGTCATTCACTTGAAAATATCTATTGTTCACCTCATAAAGACAGCTATGGTTCATCAGAGAGCTCATGGCAAAAACTTAATCATAAAATAACTCAAAACTAAATTTCCTCTTAAAACTATAGGTTGTGTTGTGCAAATACCAAATCTAGACTGGCTAACGCCGCAGTTCGCATATATTACTCTTAGCGCCGTAGTAGCTATTCTTATTTGGATAGAGTGCTCGATGCTTAAGCGCAGTGAGGGTAAGCTACCCAAATCAGCACTTTTCAAGTTTAGCTCTTTTGCAGATACCGCTTGGTTCTTTGTGTCAACGATAGCTTTATATGCTATAGATTTAGCACCACTAGCGGTAGCGGTACCGGCAGCTTATGGTATCTACACCGTTTTTGGTTGGATATATGGCACTCGTTTACTCAAACGAAAAGGTATTCCAGATTCACCAGCTGATTTGGTCGTACCCGTCAAATATATTGCTTATAGCCAATCCTTTGCCATGATATTTTTTGCCTTATGTCTATTGGTGCTAGCATCGCCTTGGCTACCATTGGCCAGCTAAAAGCATTTGAATGATCGCGATTTATTATTCAATGGTTGATTTGAGTAGAGCTTTACTCGAGATAGAAATAGAATAATAATGATATATTTCATGGACATAGGATGGGGTATTTAGCAAGTAATATTTTACAAATATAGCTAATTTATCCTGCCATTAGCGGTAAAAGCTGCTATAATCAAGGGGTATTCATGAATTGTAAGACCATTAAGGGTAGCTTATCATTAAGATATTTTACTATTGTTGGTCAGGCAAACGCCTAATCAATTCATTGAATATTTATCAATTAATCGGTGTTGACAGTCGTCTCACCAATAGTCAAAGAGTTAGGAAAATTTATGTCTGATAAAGTTGAAGGCACTGTAAAGTGGTTTAATGAAGCTAAAGGTTTTGGTTTCATCGCACAAGATAATGGCGGCCAAGATGTATTCGCTCATTACAGCGCTATCCAAGGTGGCGGTTTCAAAACGCTAGCTGAAGGCCAAAAAGTATCTTTCATCTTAGGTGAAGGTCAAAAAGGTCCACAAGCTGAGCAAATCGAAGCCATTTAATCTTAATCGCGGTTAAGCTTGACTGAATAATCAGTCGCTCTTACTGCCGAAAGATTATATTGATGCAAAGATTACTGTGTTGTTATAACAACAAAAATATTGTTTAGACTGTATAGCAAAAGCAACCTCTATTAAGGTTGCTTTTTTTTGTCTGAATTTTGAATTAATTAACAAATGCTTGATCGGTGTCATTAGTTAAAATTTTTTTAAAGTGAAAACCTTTGCTTACCAATGTTCAACAGCTTGTTATAGATAGTAAAAAGAAAATAACAGGGAGAAGTCGTTTGATATCTTACAATGGCTATCAACTATAAATCTATATAATCAAAACTATCAGGAAGAGAATATGGACTGGCAAGCTTGGTTTATGATTGATTGGCAACAAGTTATTGGCATAGCTTTGTCAGTTATTGGATTTTATTTTTGTCTGATATTATTTACTCGTATTGTCGGCTTGCGTAGTTTCTCAAAATTATCTAGTTACGATCTAGCTATGACCGTTGGTATTGGCAGTATTTTGGCCTCTACCGTATTGTCAAAATCGACCTCGCTGCTGCAAGGAGTGTTTGCGATCGGTATGCTATTTACCTTGCAGGCGCTACTATCTATAGTTAGGCGAAGGTTCAAGCCGTTCAAGGCTCTTATAGACAATCAGCCTATTATTTTGATGGCAAATGGCGAATATCTTTATGATAATTTAAAAGAAGCAAAATTGAGTGAGAATGATATCAAGCAAATTTTACGCAGAAATGGTATTAAGTCTAAATCTGAAGTATTTGCAGTGATTATGGAAACCACCGCTGACATAAGTGTGATAAAGACTAGCGATACTAGTCCTGATTGGTCATTATTTGATGATATTCGCGATAATAAGATTTTGGTAACGGCCTACGACAATGGTATTAAGCAGAAAAGTAGCGTTGAGGTATTTTCGAAATAATAACAAAAAGTTAAGCAATTCGCGGGTGACTGATGATATAAAGGGTACTATTAACAAGGCTTTAGAAAAACTAGCAAGCCCAATATCATTTTAATTATAGTATTTATCCAAATACTTATAAATTTATGACCCATTATTCACGGCGTCATCTTGACCTACAAGCCTTGCTCACGCAAGATAGTCAGGTCTTATACTTAGCTTAATGAATAAGTTCAATAAACAAGTCCAATAAATCAGCTCAACAAATAAATAGAGTTAATCTGATTTGTTATAGTGAATCTTAATTTTAAAAGTAAGCTCTCTAATAACCATAAATAAATGGTTTTAATTCATAATATTCAAAAACGAGGAACGTATGAAAGCATTAGTCGCGGTCAAGCGTGTCATTGATTATAACGTAAAAGTTCGTGTCAAAGCCGATAACTCTGGGGTGGACCTATCGAACACCAAAATGTCTATCAACCCATTTGA
>CBETCF010000117.1:0-7096 GCA_965534785.1 uncultured Psychrobacter sp. | reverse complement strand
GATAACGCCCATTGAATCCAAAATGGCATCAGGGCAATCAGTATGAAAATCAATTCACCAGCATACATGTTACCGAATAGTCGTAGACCTAAAGAGATAGGTTTAGCTATTAGGGTAACGAACTCTAAAATAAAGTTAATCGGAATTAAGATAATTTGTAAAATAGGGTTGCTAGCGCTAAACGGATGTAGCGTTAACTCGCCAACAAAACCGCCAAGACCTTTTTCTTTAATACTATAAAAGATAATCAACGCAAAGACAGAAAACGACATGCCAAGGGTGATATTAGGATCGGTGGTTGGGACGATTTTGAAGAAGACATGATGCGGATCATGACCCATCATAGCGCCAATTTGGCCCGCAAGACTTGGTATAAAGTCTACTGGTAGCAAATCCATCAAGTTCATTAAGAAAATCCAAACGAAGATGGTTAATGCTAAAGGCGCAATCAACTTTGAGGTTCCACTGTATGAGTCACGAACGTTGTTATCAACGAACTCAACGATCATCTCAACGGCGGCTTGCGTTTTGCTAGGTACTCCTGAAGTTACCTTTCTGGCAACCATCCAAAAGATAGCACAAAACACTATGCCTAAACCTATTGACCACAGCATGGAATCAAGGTGGATAGCATTAAAGCCCATGGCACCTGCTTCTTCAGCGGTGTAGGCAACTTTCCAACCTTCGCCCGGCAAATAGCCGTACGTCCAGTTCGTTAAGTGGTGAGAGATATATTCTGTTGTTGTTTGTTCGCCTGCCATAGTGTCAGCTTCTCATTAATCAACGATTTACTCAACCAACATGGCTGTTATCTAGTGAGATTTACTAGGATAAAAATTATGCGGCTATTTTTATTAATACTATAGCGCACAAATAATAAACGCTTACTAAGCGCCCCTATACTCTACAACAGCCATCCCAATCTAACTTGTATCTCTGACGCAATTGCTTGTTTTTATTAGCATTGCATAAATTTTAGCTATAAAAAAAGGGCTTAAAAGTAATAACTACTAGCCCTTTTTATGCACATATAAGCTTGCTATATATAAGCCCGTTATATGTTGATCTGCCTGTCCATGTGGCGAGACTTTCACTTAAGCTAGTATGCTTAAGCAAAACAATTAGTTGTGTATCTTAATGCAACGTTGTATTCGTGTAAAGTCAATTATTTGTTTTTTATTGACTGTATAGCTAAGGTAGGAGTTGACATCCTTGCCAGTATAGCTTTAAGTCGATAATTAATTTGTAAGATATTATTATAATGGGTTGCCTTTAGCCAAAATTAGGCGTAAAGCAATGATAATTAGTTTTAAATAATCAAACAAAGTAGTTAATCTATGCCGCTATTTGATCCGGCCCAACATTAACACATGACTCATTTTCATGACTATAAAACCTGTAAATAAGGCTAATGCAGATAAAGGTTTTATAGTTATAAAAATCAGCGCAAAACCGAAGACCGTCAGTAACCATTTGAGTGCCTGGCCTCGAAAAAACTGACTGACAATACGATTTCGGGCGCGATAGCCACTATGACTAAACATAAAGAGTGCAAATATCATTTGCGTCACAAAACTTAAGACCCCGCCAATAGCAGCGCTTTTTGCTACTGTCAGCGCACTATTAAACCAAATGCTGTCTATCAGCCAAGCGCCGATAATGACTAACAGTAGCGCCCAAGTTTGTCTCTTAAGATAAACCCTTATTTGATCTTTTTGACTGCGTTTGGCAGGTTGAGTCACGGGCTATCCTAAATTATGAGATAAAGGTCAATTTATCACTTATTGAACTAAATCAAGCGCGAGTATTATAAGGACTAGTGTAGGATTTCGCAAGGAAAATACCGCTACTATCAACTATTTAGCTTATATTTAATACTCTAAGCGATAACTTAGTTGCTGCAATTGATTATTTGCTGCGCCATCGTACTCCAACCTCTCACAAAATCTTTGCTGGCACTCATATCTTCAGCTTGTATGGTAGTGTTGACAGGCTGTAGCTTAGCGATGAGACCTTTGGCGGGCTTGCTTTGAGTGACTAAACACATACTTTTCAATGGACGCTGCTCATTTAACCAACGCAGCTGACTGGCTTTTGGAGCTAGATGGTGATCGCTACTTAGACTACCTACTAGCTTTAACGATACGGCACCCTCTAAATACTGATAAGCATCATGATAAGCCCAATAAGGTCTTTCTCGTTGCCCTTTTTGCCGCTGAGCCGCGACTGCCCTATCCATCTGTATAGCGAATTTTTTGGCATTGCGCTGATAAAGTGCTTTGTATTGGGGATTGGCATGGCTGTGAATAACGGCTAGCGCGCGCGTAATGGCTTTGGCGTTTTCTGGATCTAACCAAATATGCGGATCTAAAGTGTTAGCAATAGGCTTAGTCTGCACATCACGTAGTGGATGGCGAGTGAAAGCATTAAAAGCAAATAATGAGATGGCATTAGGAGCACTATCCAATGTCGATGCCAAGTTATTCTCTAGCGATGCCCCAAACCAAACCACAAACTTGCTATCGCCAATAGCCTTGATATCACCTGGGCTGACACTGCCGTGATGCCCTACTTCACCTGGATTCAACAGCTGCTTCGCTGATGGCGCGCCTTCTGTCACCGCCTCACTGAGCAAAAATAACGGATAATTACTGACGCTAACGGTATTGGCAGCTTGCACACTTATTGAGCTTACTGATATCAAGCACGCAGTTGCTGCTATAAGCCAATATTTTGGCTGAGCGGAGAGCTTAATGATTGCTGATACTTTGTTTATTATTTTCATAGTGTTTTTTAGTCGATCGGTTTGGGCAGCTTGTTGTTAAATAGCTAGCTAGTAAATAATTTATTGTTTGATTGTCATTATGTTATACTATAACAATAAAAAGTGCACCCTTATTTTAGGAGTGGGTTATGACTAAGGCCTCATCTGTTAGCGATCATCTTCATGATGTCCAGCATTTCAACGCTGATGATGTAAGTGCGCGCTTAGTATCGGCTATCGAGCAATGTCGTCATCGTGGTGTACGTTTTACGCCACTACGTCAACAAATCTATGAGCTAGTATTGCAAGCTAAGCAGCCCGTTGGTGCTTACGACTTGATTACTCAGTTGCAGCAAAAACGCTTATTAGCTGTAGATAACGAACAGCAAGCAAAAAATGTAGCGCCGCCGACGGTTTATCGTAGTCTGGAGTTTTTGTTGAGCGAGGGCTTAATCCACCAGCTGACCTCAATCAATGCTTATGTACCCTGCTGTCATCCTCGCGCTGAGCATGCGGCGGCGTTTTTGATTTGCGATTATTGTCAGCGAGTGCAGGAATGCAGCAGCTTACCAGTACAAGAAATGATGAGCTTTGCAGAGCAAGATGTGGGATTTATGGTCAATCGTAGCGTCATAGAATTAAGCGGTCGCTGCCAAGATTGTCAGTAGCTTTTCTTTTATCACTCTAAGACTCTAGCCCTTATGATTTTGTTAACTTCATGCTTAAAGCCACTCTTTAACTTACAGGTCAGCTATGAGCACAAATAACTTACCGACTACTGATAGCAATAATAGCGCTAAGCTGCTGAGCCTTAACAACGTCAGCTACGATATCGATAAGCAGCGCTTGCTATCACATATTAATATCGATATCGCCGTTAATGAAACGGTGAGCCTTATTGGCCCTAATGGTGCCGGTAAATCAACTTTAGTAAAACTTATTTTAGCGCTGATCAATCCTAGTGAAGGCACTATAAAGGCTCATCAGCCTCTACAGCTCGGCTATGTACCGCAACGTTTTTCGGTGCCGCCTATCTTGCCACTGCGCGTCAAAGACTTGTTAGCGCAGGCGAATAAACGCCGATTACTGCCGGAGCAACGACAGTTTATTTTTGATAATCTATCTTTGAATCATCTGCTGTCACGGCAAATGGGGCACTTGTCAGGGGGTGAGACTCAGCGCGTGTTGCTAGCGCGAGCACTACTAGATAAGCCTAATTTATTAATCTTAGATGAGCCGATGCAAGGCTTAGATCCTGATACCGAGGTTTGGCTCTATCAGTTTATTGATGAGCTGCCAGAGTTTTTGCGCTGTGCGATGCTAGTAGTGTCTCATGATTTGCATTGGGTGATGAAAGGTAGCCGCCGCGTGATTTGTCTTAATAAACATATTTGCTGTGAAGGTCAACCGAGCGAGCTGGCAGTAAGTCATGAGTTTAAAAAGCTATTTGGTCATCATTATGAGCAGCCTTATGTGCATCAACCTCACGCTTGCGAGCACAGTGCTCATGGTAGTGCGCCAAGCGAGTTGACTCCCTAAACCTCTCTTATTACTTTTCAATATTTAACGGATATCGGTTATGACTGCATGGTTAGCCATCATTGCCCCTGCTTGGATTGCTGGCAGTATTTTAGCACTGCTCTCAGCGCCGCTAGGTTGCCTAGTGCTATGGCGACGCATGGCCTTTTTTGCTGATGCGCTAGCTCATGGTACGCTTTTGGGCGTGGCGCTCGCGGTGCTCTGGCAACTACCGATGGGTATTGGTATCGGCATTGTCAGTGTCTTAGTCGTTTTGGGACTCATAGTTATTGATGATGAACGTTTGCCAATGGATGCGGTATTAGCCGTGGTGGCGGTTACTTTATTATGTTTAGGGCTACTAACGTTGACGCAACTGACCGACCAACAGGCCAATGTCTTAGGCTTTTTGTTTGGTAATTTATTGGAGCTTGATTGGGCTGATCTGCCTATGTTAGCCGCTAGTGTGATAATCGGCTTAGCGCTACTGATCTATATTTGGCCGGCACAAATTAAGCTGGCGACGCATGAGGCCTTAGCACGTATTCAAGGCATTAGTCCGACTCGTCAACGCTTATTTTTTATGGGCGTATTAGCCGGGTTTTGTGCTATTGCCTTACAAGCGGTTGGTAGTTTATTGATTAGCGGCTTATTAGTGTTGCCGGCATTAAGTGCTAGGCTATGGTCGACCTCACCGAAGCAAATGGTAATATTTGCACTCGTCATGGCCCAATTCGGTGTTACTTTAGGCGTTTGGGGTAGTGTTTGGTTAGATATTCAAACCGGTTTATCCATCGTCTTAGTATTAGCCATTTTATTCTTTATAGCGCTACTGCTGTCAAAATTGAACTCTAAATTTGCGATTACCTTCCATCGAAACAGATCTTAAGAACTTTTCAATAGCAAACATGATAACGACTTGCTAACTAAGATTGTTGTTTTTATCAACTTTGTTTTACTAAACGGTTGGTGAGATGGCAAAACTGTGCTATAAACAGCCTAATATGCTTCAATCAACTGCTTAGTACTGGCTAATAATAGAATCTAGCCTTTATGGTTACTATAACTACTTTAGATAAAAAAGCATTTGATAGGTAATTGAAAGAGAATTATGAACTCCTAAAATTATTAGAGTGTTTTACACGGGTTATTGTAGAAATGAAAGTAATAAAGATTTTGTGTGATCTGCTAGGATTATCACTTTTAATGGGCTAAGGGACTGTAGTCATGTTGAGTTACCCTGCTTATAGAGTCAATGCTATCGGTGAGCAACTGAACGTTTTACAAATCACTGATATGCATTTAACAACACCTTCTAATATAGAAGGTATAGGTGAGCTTGAAGGTCATGAAGCACAGTGTCAGTACCGCTTCGAGAATAGCCTCAAACAGGCGTTAGCGGAAGATATTCGCTGTGACCTGATATTGGTGACGGGCGACCTAGTCAGTAAAGTTGACCCGCTGACTTATGACTATATCTTTGCGGTACTACAAAAAACGCAAATACCTTTTGCTTGTATTGCTGGTAATCACGATGTCACTGATGAGTTCGGCTACGATTTACCTTTTGATCAACGGCAGCTGGTAGCTCGTCCCGTGGAATCGCGGCTGCTTAGCCAACATAGAATTGAGACAGATCATTGGCAATTGCTATTGTTAGACTCTTCAATAGCTGGCAAAATCTCAGGCAAAGTGGCTAACATTGATCTCGACTGGCTTTGTCAGCAACTCGATGACTGTGACAAGCCAGCCTTGTTAGCGCTGCACCATCATGTGCTACCTATGGATTCAGAGTGGATAGATGCTCATATGATAGAAAATGCTGATGAATTTTGGCAACGTATGCAGCAGTACTCACAATTACGAGTCATTATTAGTGGTCATACTCATCAAGAAAAAATTCGGCATAAAAATGGCGTAACTGTCTATTCGACCCCTTCTACTTGCTATCAGTTTACGCCCAACGAGGATGAATTTAGCTACGATAAGCAAGCGCAGGCTGGATATCGCTGGTTGCAATTGGCAAACAATGGTAGTCTTGCAAGCTGGGTTAAAAGACTAGATACTTGATAGCCCGTTTTATTAGCATCATTATTAGTTAATAATAGACGTTGATTAGCATAATGATAAAGGATGTAATCATTATTAGTTTGACCTTTGTAATTGATAAAGGATGGCATCATATTAGTGCTTTGCTTTATCCACTATGTTGTTTGCGTACCACGTGGTAAAACGTTCTATAAAGGACAAGTCATAGGATTAAAATAAACTTTAAGATCTTGTCTTTTGCACCATCGTTTTGTGGAATTAATTTGGAAAAATAGGATACCCTTATGAGCACTTCAACTACGTCTCCGGATGATGTAAAGTTCACCCCTTATGTGCCTGCCAAAGACGAAGAGTATATGTCTGATGCGCAGCTTGAACACTTTAAAGGGATTTTGCTAGACTGGAAGAGCCAGCTGATTGGCGAGGCGGATCGCACTAAGACTTATATCCAAGATGAGTCAAGCGCGATGCCAGATATTAATGATAGAGCCACTCAAGAAGAAGAGTTTGCGTTAGCACTACGTACTCGTGACCGTGAGCGTAAACTGATTCGTAAAATTGACAAATCAATGGCTGAGATCGAAAATGATGACTATGGGTTTTGTGAAACTTGTGGCGTTGAGATTGGATTGCGTCGCTTAGAAGCCCGCCCAACGGCTACTCAATGTATCGACTGCAAAACCTTGTCTGAGATGAAAGAGCGTCAGAATCAAGGTCAATAGCTGTCTGTTTCTGGTATCTTACAAATCATAAAGCGAGCGCTCC
>CBETCF010000116.1:0-7100 GCA_965534785.1 uncultured Psychrobacter sp. | reverse complement strand
CAATTTTAAATACTGACTACTTTTTAGCCGCCTCAATCTGCACCTTTAAAGTCACCTTTTCGGTAATACCTAATAAGGTATATTTGCTCATATCCCATTTTCTACGATCAATAGTAGTAGTGAAATCACCGCCACAAACCGAGCTTTTGGCGATAAAACTAAAGTAACAGTTGAACTTAGTGGCATTCAAAGTAACGGGATGAGTCTGACCATGCATAGTTAAATTGCCATCGACTCGAGTTACTGGCGACTCTGACTTATCATCGGCGAAATGCCATTTGGTAGAGTCAAAGGTGGCTAAAGGATACTTTTCAACATCAAAAAAGTCGGCACTTTTGAGCACATTATCGAAGGCTACATTACCGGTATTGAGACTATTAATAGGAATAACTATGGAGACTTTACCTAGTTTGGCGCTAGGATCGTACTCTACTTGCCCCGTTAGATTATAGAAGCCGCCGGAATTGGTAGAGGTATTAAAATGGTCAATCTCAAAACGCACATTGGAGTTATCAGGTTGAATAAGATAGGTCGCTGCCTGACTATTGATAGTCAATAGCAGAGCGGTAGACAATAATGATAAGGCTATTGGCTTACGATAACCAACTATAGAAGGTTTGAGAGATAGCAGATACATAACACATTCCTTGGTGATGGTATTTAGTATCTTAATACAATTAGACAAGTTAAACACTGCGTATGCGCTCAACCTGTCTAACTATTTATCAGCTCTCATTATTAACCGAGCTTTCTTTATCCCGACCATGGGGCACCAGCCACTTACTAAACCATCCTGAGACATCATCCATCAGCGTATAAACCACTGGAATAACTACTAAGCTTAACAGCGTTGAAGTTACTAGACCGCCCAATACTGCTGCTGCCATCGGCCGACGGAAAGTGGGATCAGCATCGCCCCAACCGAAGACTAGCGGTAACATGCCAGCACCCATCGCAATGGTAGTCATGATAATTGGCCGTGCGCGCTTGCGACAAGAATCTATAATGGCATCAAAGCGCGCCAGTCCCCGATTTTGCGCGATAATGGCATAATCCACTAGCAGAATCGAGTTCTTAGTGGCGATACCCATTAGCATAATAAAGCCAATCATCGATGGCATCGACAAGCTGCTATTAGTAATCACCAAACCCACAAAAGCACCGCCTATCGATAATGGCAAGGCCATCAAGATAGTAAACGGCTGTAATAGCTTACCGAACAACAGGATTAATACGCCTAAAATACAGATGATACCCACCGACATAGCGATGACAAAACCGCTAAATAGCTCTGCCATGTTTTCCGCCTGCCCTTGATCGATAATAGTAATCGAGGACGGCATATTTTGCATAGTTGGCGTGTCTTTGACCGCTTGTATTAGCTCCCCTAATTCACCATTGCCAGGTTGCACGGTAATACTGATGGCACGTTCACGATCTAAACGCTTGATCTGTGCAGGCCCAGTACCAAAGTCTAAGCTTGCCACCTCACCTACTCTGACGCCTTGGCCTGCCGGATTATTAGTCGGCACGTATAAACCTTCTAACTGATTGACGCTTTGCTTGGCGACATCAGGCAGACGCACCACGATAGGAATTTGGCGCGTATCGAGATTAAGCTTTGAGAGCTGCTGCTCATAATCACCAACGGTAGCTATGCGCAAAGTGGTCGCGATATCTTGGGTGGTCACGCCCAAATCTGCCATCGCTAGCCGATCTGGAGTTACGGTTAGCTCTTGACGCGGTAAGCTACGATCGCTAGTGACATCGCCTGCCATCGGCAGCTTGCGAATATCCGCCATAATTTGTTGAGCGGTTTGCTCGAGTACTTCTGGATTGGTACTAGTTAGCGAGAAGTTATAACCAGTCTCACCGCCACTCGATAGCCCGACGGTAAAACGTGCACTGGGAACTTCTGCCAATAGTCTGCTAATTTCACGCTCAATTTCTTGCTTAGACTCACGCTCAGCACGCGGTGCTAAGACGATGTCCAAGCTGCCAATATTATCTGACTTGCCACCAGTAGAGTTGGGGTCCATAGCCGCCTGCGCCTCGCCTACTGAGGTGAAAATATTGGTCACCCCAGGTATGGCTAAAATACGCTCGCTTGCCATAGCAGCCACACGTTCAGTATCTTCTAACGCCACATCCGGTGTCAGCTCAATCGCAACACGAGTTTGATCGATATCATTATCTGGAATAAAAGAAGTCGGTAGCAATTTAACTAGCATTAATGAGGCGACAAATAATACCAAAGTGGCGCCCATAGTCAGCCAGCGATGATGCAGCGTCCATGACACAACTTTGAGATACCAGTCCATGGTTTTGCTTTGTTTTTCTACCCGCTGTTTTTCTGGTCTCAAAATGTAAGCCGCCATCATCGGCGTAATCAACCGCGCCACTAACAGCGAGGCAAAGATAGCAATCGCTGCTGTCCAACCAAATTGACGGAAAAACTGACCGACCACACCGCCCATAAATGCCGTAGGCAAAAACACGGCTATTAGCGTGAAAGTAGTGGCGACTACCGCTAGCCCAATCTCATCAGCGGCTTCCATCGCTGCCTCATAAGGAGTCTTGCCCATCCGCAAGTGGCGAATGATATTCTCCACCTCAACGATAGCATCATCGACCAGTACGCCGATGACCAAAGATAGCGCCAATAGCGAAATAATATTGAGACTAAAGTCAAACAGATACATCGCCAAAAAGGTTGGAATGACCGATAAAGGCAAAGCGACAGCGGCAACGAAGGTAGCTCGTACGTTACGCAAAAACAAGAAAACCACTAGAACCGCTAAAATACCGCCTTCAATGAGCATTTTTAGTGAAGCTTTATAATCTTCAGCGACTGGCGTGGCTCTATCGTAAACCTTTTCGACAGTGATATTGCTCATCTCAGCATTGAGCTTATCTAGCTCAGCATCGACTAGCTGCATGACCTCAACTTCACTGGCACCGCGAGAGCGGGTAATGTCAAAAGCAACGACCGTCTTGCCATCAAGCTTAGCGATAGAAGTAGGATCAGCGGCGCCATCTGTAATCTGTGACAGCCGTCCAAGCGCTTGCGTAGTACCAGTACTAGGTACGGTTATCTGCAAGTCATTAAGCTCATTGGCTCGCTTCACCGCACCCAAAACGCGAATCGTTTGCGTAGTCTTGCCTACCTCTGCTTCACCGCCTGAGCTGTCTTGCTGAATACCGGCTAATTGCTGCGATAATTGCACGATGGAAAACTGTAGACCGCTGAGCACTATCGGATCGGCGGCAACGGTTATCTCACGCTCAAGTCCACCGATACGACCGACTGAGCTAACCCCAGGAATATCTGAAAGCCTTTTAGTAATAGTGTCATCAACGAACCAAGATAAATCCTCCACACTCATATTATCGGCCGCGACCGAATAGGTAATCACTGGAAATCCGGAAGTGGACACCTTAGTAATGATCGGGTCATTAGCCGCTGCTGGTAGATCCCCTTGTACTTCGCCCACCGCTGAGCGCACATCGTCGACCGCTTCTTGAATGTCTTTTTCTAGCACAAACTCAGAAGCAATAGTCGCCGCCCCTGTTTGCAAGGTAGTGCGAATATGTTTGATACCTTCAATACTGGTGATTCTATTTTCAATTTTTTTGGCAATATCATTTTCTAACTGCGAAGGCGCAGCACCCGGTAAAGTTACCGTTACGACTACCGCTGGCAAATCAATATCTGGAAACTGCTGGACTTTCATATTCATAAAGCCATAAATACCGCCCAAAGTGAGCAGTATAAATAGCAAAATAGCGACTAGTGGATTTTTAATCGAATAGGAGGAGACATTTAGATTCATGAGCGCGCCTGCGCAGCGCTAGCTGTAGATTTAACTGTCGAGCCGCCTTCTTCATCAACCACCCGTACCAAGTCACCATCATTAAGGAAACTACCGCCTTGCTTGACCAAACGGCTATCAGCAGGGAGCGGTTCAGTCACCGCCACACTATCGCCAAGACGTTCACCCAAAGTTACGCGCTGTTGCTTAATACGGCCAATAGTTTTGCCGTCCTCTGTCTTGATGTCAGTGACGAGCATTACATAATCATAACCGTCATTGCTGACGATAGCAGCGTTAGGCACCGTTTGCATACTAGCGCTACCCAATAAGAATTCGCCGGTTTGATACATGCCAGAGCGCGCCGCTGAGTTTGTATTTAAGCTAGCATAAATAGTGATTTGACGGTTATTATCAGCGGTTGGCGCGATACGGCTGACTTGACCCATTACCGATTGATTATTAGGTAAACTCACTTTGACTTGTGTACCTACGCTCACTTCACCAATGAGCTTAGGATCGATATCCGCTTGCCACTCAAAAACGCCATTTTTGATAATAGTAAATAATGGCTCGCCTGCCGATACCATACCGACCTCAGCCATCTTTTTACTAATCACTCCGCTAACTGGCGCTAGCACTTGCGCGTTATTTAAGTTCAACTGCTGATTCTTAAGACGAGCTTTTGACGCTTGTAGCGAAGCTCTTGCCCGCAGCTCTGAGGTGCGATAACGATCGGCTTCTTGCTTACTGATAGCATCAATATCGATCAGTGGCAGCACACGCGCCGCGTCAGCACTAGCATTGGCTAAGGTCGCTTCGGCCTCGGCTACATCTGCTTCGGCTTGCAAAATCTGCTGCTCTGCGGCATCGGTATCGAAAATGGCCAACACTTGACCAGCTTTGACGCTTTGACCTTCTTCTACCAACACTTGCTCAATAGCGACGCCATTAACTTTGGCACTGACATTAGCGGTATCTTTAGGACTAATGGTACCTTCAGCGCGCAAAGTATTGCCGATAGTATCTTGGCTTGGCATGACGGTCTCTACTGATAGCACCGCTTGCTCGGTACTTGCGCTATCAGCTGCCGTTGCTGTCGAGGTTTCAGTAGCCACTACTGGCTCAGCACTCTCGTCTTTTTCATTACCCCAATATCTGCCTAATAGCACGCCAATCACCAGCATCGCTATTAATACCGGTATCAACCAAGCTGGCATTTTAGCCTTAGTGCTTGCGATTTGCGGCTGACGATACGGTGGTAGCTCAGCTTTGCTGATCGGCTCAGCATCAACTACTGGCTTGTCATTAGGATCTTGAAGGTCACTCATAAACGGTCTCTATAAATAAGCGCAATAACCAATATCTAGCTACTACTCGCCTTTTAATTATTATAAAAATAGCTAATAATCAGAATAAAAATAAGCTAAAAATAGCGATAGATTTTTGACATTGTAGCTTATCTCATCAGCGCGTCAATAAGTACAGATATCTTGCGCGTCTATATTTTTATATCAAAACCATAAAGTAAGCTACTGAATCTAATTACAATAATACTGACTACTTTTGAAGATGACGCTCATCGAACTTGTCTGCCAAACTCAATCCTTGGCTAAGCACCTTGGCGCTACACCAACTTATAATATCACCTGGCAGCCGGATAGCTTTTCTATTGACGATCCAAAAGTCGGTCAAATCGCTACTTTGTTCGCTCAATAGTTGCGCAATTAGCTTACCATTGAGGTGTGTGAGTGAAACCCCGTGACCGATACAGCCACAGCTATAGATTATATTATTAGAATTTAAGTAACCAATCTCTGGCGTCATGTCTAAATTGACAGAGGTCGGCCCGCCCCACCTGTAGGCTATTTTTAGATTTTGTAATTGCGGATATAGCCATTTGAGATGATCTTCACAGTGCTGCCAAGCTTTTATATTGCTATCTTTGTCCATATTATCGCCATAACTAACGTCGATGCTGCCACCGCCCATAGCAATACGTCCATCGACTGTCGGCCGAAAATAATGCACCAAATGCCTATTATCCTCAAAAGCCTGCCTCTTGTGCCAACCAATCGACTGCCATTGCTCATCAGTCAGAGGTTCAGTAATAATTTGATAAGTCCAAACTGGCAATTGCTGTCGCTTTAGCTTGATACCAGATAGGGTGTGAGAATAACCATTGGTGCTAATAACTAACTTGTCACTAGTCACGCAACCTTTTGGGGTGATCACTTTAATAGTTTGCGACTGTTGGATATCTACTGCAGGTGTTGATTCATAGATTTGTACGCCTAGCTCTAGACAAATCCTTTTCAGCTCTCTGACTTGCTTAGCAGGATTTAGCAAACCTGTCTCGGTCTCATAAATGCCACCGAGAAACTTATTAGTTTTAAATTCGTCAGCTAGTGAATCTCTATCGTACCAAGACATATCGCTATCGATGCCAAGTTTTTGGAACAGCTCGTAGCTGGTCTCAAGCCGTTTGAGTTGTCTGTCACTATAAGCCACTCGCAACATACCGACATGCTGGTAATCTGACTGAAAATCATGCTCACGAACTAGTTGCTGCACATGATCTACCGCTTTCATCATGTATTGGTGCGCCTCGATGGTTTTCTGCTCACCCCAACGCATGATAGTGACTTCCGGTTCAAGGCCGAATAGCTTCATACTAAAGCCGCCGTTTCGTCCACTAGCTCCATAGCCAACTACTGCCGCCTCGATAACCACGACCGTGGCATTAGGGTTTATTTTTTTAAACTCATAGGCGCTACTAAGACCAGTAAAGCCGCCACCGATGATACAAACATCAGCTTTAATATTCGCTGCCAGTGCCGGGTTAGCCAAGTACTGACCATAACTGCGTAACCAAAACGACTTTTCTGCAAACCTCGCTTGCTTATTGACTCCCACAGCCCTACTCCCTATTTTTATAGTTTACCTATGAAATAATAATGACAGATCATTTATGACAATATGAGCTATAAAGTATGTTTAGTATAATTTACACATTAGCTACAGTTTAAACTTGAGTTGTGTTTTTAATCTGCTAATATCATTAACATACTTGTTAAACCATCATAACATCATGGTTTTGACGAGGAGAACAGTTTAGTCTTAGGCTACTTTGATTTTGTAATGATGCTAAGACAACTGACAACCAAGGTCTTAATCATAAACCAAGGAGTTAATCATGGCTAATAAAGAGAAAGTAAAAGATCTTAAAAAAGATATCAAAGATACTGAAGCAAAGATTGAGAAGCAAAAGAAAAAGCTTAAAGATCT